>NZ_JBMNDS010000010.1:0-175386 GCF_052543295.1 Streptomyces sp. SAS_270 | reverse complement strand
CCCGGAGACCTCCGGGCGCCCCCTCCTCGTATAGGCGTATCGAGCGGAACCGACTAGCTCGTGGCGTCCTCGCGGCGCACCGACAGCAGGTCCTCCAGCTGTTCCTCGCGGGCCTGGGCGGCCACGAAGAGGAGTTCGTCGCCGGCCTCCAGCGAGTCCTCCTTGGACGGCGTCAGGACACGGGTGCCGCGGATGATGGTGACCAGGGAGGTGTCCTCGGGCCACTCCACGTCGCCGACCTGCGTGCCGGCCAGCGCCGACTCCTCCGGCAGCGTCAGCTCCACCAGGTTGGCGTCGCCGTGGCTGAAGCGGAGCAGCCGGACGAGGTCACCGACGCTGACTGCCTCCTCGACCAGGGCCGACATCAGGCGCGGGGTGGAGACGGCGACGTCCACGCCCCAGGACTCGTTGAACAGCCACTCGTTCTTGGGGTTGTTGACGCGGGCGACGACCCGCGGGACCCCGTACTCGGTCTTTGCGAGCAGCGAGACGACGAGGTTGACCTTGTCGTCGCCGGTGGCCGCGATGACCACGTTGCAGCGCTGGAGCGCCGCCTCGTCGAGCGAGGTGATCTCGCAGGCGTCGGCGAGCAGCCACTCCGCCTGCGGGACACGCTCGACCGAGATGGCGGTCGGCGCCTTGTCGATCAGCAGGACCTCGTGCCCGTTCTCCAGGAGCTCGCCCGCGATCGAGCGGCCCACGGCGCCGGCACCGGCAATGGCGACCCTCATCAGTGACCGCCCTCCTCTTCAGGGCCCTTGGCGAACGCCGCCTCGACCTTGTCCACGTCGTCCGTACGCATCATCACGTGCACCAGGTCGCCCTCCTGCAGCACCGTCTGGGACGAGGGCAGCATCGCCTCGCCCAACCGGGTGAGGAACGCCACACGCACACCGGTCTCGTCCTGGAGCCGGCTGATCTTGTGGCCCACCCACGCGGCGGAGGCGTGCACCTCGGCGAGCTGGACGCCGCCCGTGGGGTCGCGCCACAGCGGCTCGGCGCCCGACGGCAGCAGACGGCGCAGCATCTGGTCGGCCGTCCAGCGGACGGTGGCCACGGTGGGGATGCCCAGGCGCTGGTAGACCTCGGCGCGGCGCGGGTCGTAGATGCGCGCCGCCACGTTCTCGATGCCGAACATCTCGCGCGCCACCCGGGCGGCGATGATGTTCGAGTTGTCACCGCTGGAGACGGCCGCGAAGGCGCCCGCCTCCTCGATGCCCGCTTCGCGCAGGGTGTCCTGGTCGAAGCCCACTCCAGTGACACGACGGCCGCCGAACCCGGAGCCCAGTCGTCGGAAGGCGGTGGGGTCCTGGTCGATCACGGCGACCGTGTGCCCCTGTTGCTCCAAGGTCTGGGCAAGAGCGGAACCCACTCTTCCGCAGCCCATGATGACGATGTGCACGACCGTCCTTCCGATGTCAATAGTCGTTGACTTGGTCCGAACAGGGTCTCAGACCGCCGCCCAAGGTACACACGCACGGTCCACGGGGGGACCCCCGTGCACGCTCGCCTGCGGCTTTTCGACGATCGGTGCTCGGCCGACCCCGACGATCAGCCGCCGCGGATCCCGATGATCAGCGGCGGCTGATGCTGCGGACGCTGGCAAGTGTCAGGAATCCGAGGCCGACGAGTCCGGCAGCAGCGCCGATGAGCTCCGCGGTCGTGTGCATGGAACCTCCATCAAGAAAAGAGGAAAAGGCGGGGGGTTTTGTCATATAGACACGCGGATCCCGCCGCCCGCGCAATCCGCAGCGGGACCCCTCCGTGAATTCACTCGGAGAGCAGACTCCGGGCCGCCACAGCGCCACTCGAGCGGGGAGGGTGGGCGGGCCGTCGTTCGAACGCATACGATCCTCTGCGTGTCCAAACTGACCGACGTGCCCAAACGGATCCTCATCGGGCGCGCACTGCGCAGTGACCGGCTCGGGGAAACGCTCCTGCCGAAGCGCATCGCCCTACCCGTGTTCGCCTCCGACCCGCTCTCCTCCGTGGCGTACGCGCCCGGCGAGGTGCTGCTGGTCCTGTCCATCGCGGGTGTCTCGGCGTACCACTTCAGCCCCTGGATCGCCGTGGCGGTCGTGGTGCTGATGTTCACGGTCGTCGCCTCCTACCGGCAGAACGTGCACGCCTACCCGAGCGGCGGCGGCGACTACGAGGTGGCCAACACCAACCTCGGGCCGAAGGCGGGCCTCACGGTCGCCAGCGCCCTGCTCGTCGACTACGTCCTCACGGTCGCCGTCTCGATCGCCTCCGGCATCGAGAACCTCGGCTCCGCGGTCCCCTTCGTGGTCGAGCACAAGGTGCTGTGCGCCGTCATCGTCATCGTGCTGCTCACGCTGATGAACCTGCGCGGAGTCAAGGAGTCCGGAAAGCTCTTCGCGATCCCGACGTACGTCTTCGTGGCGGGCGTCTTCATCATGATCGCCTGGGGCGCGTTCCGCGGGCTCGTCCTCGACGACACCATGCGCGCGCCGACCGCCGACTACCACATCAAGGCCGAGCACGAGGGGCTCGCGGGCTTCGCCCTCGTCTTCCTGCTCCTTCGCGCCTTCTCCTCGGGCTGTGCCGCGCTCACCGGCGTCGAGGCGATCTCCAACGGCGTGCCGGCCTTCCGCAAGCCCAAGTCGAAGAACGCCGCCTCCACGCTGGCGGCGATGGGCCTGCTCGCCGTCACCATGTTCTGCGGCATCATCGCCCTCGCCATGACGACCAAGGTCCGGATGGCCGAGAACCCGGCCACCGACCTGATCCACAACGGCGTCGCGATCGGCTCCGACTACGTACAGAACCCGGTGATCTCACAGGTCGCCGAGGCGGTCTTCGGCAAGGGCAGCTTCCTGTTCATCGTCCTCGCCGCCGCCACCGCGCTGGTCCTCTTCCTCGCGGCCAACACGGCGTACAACGGCTTCCCGCTGCTCGGCTCGATCCTCGCCCAGGACCGCTATCTGCCCCGCCAGCTGCACACCCGCGGCGACCGCCTCGCCTTCTCCAACGGCATCGTGCTGCTCGCGGGCGCGGCGACCATGCTCGTCGTCATCTACGGCGCCGACTCCACACGCCTGATCCAGCTCTACATCGTCGGCGTGTTCGTCTCCTTCACGCTCAGCCAGACCGGCATGGTCCGGCACTGGAACCGCCACCTGGCGACGGAGAAGGACCAGGCCAAGCGCCGCCACATGGTCCGCTCCCGGGCCATCAACGCCTTCGGCGCGTTCTTCACGGGCCTCGTCCTGGTCGTCGTCCTCGTCACCAAGTTCACGCACGGCGCCTGGGTCGCCCTGCTGGGCATGTGCATCTTCTACGCGACGATGACCGCGATCCGTAAGCACTACGACCGCGTGGCCGAGGAGATCGCGGCCCCCGAGGGCCCGAGCGACGACAGCGTCCGCCCCTCCCGGGTCCACTCGGTCGTCCTGATCTCCAAGATCCACCGGCCGACCCTGCGGGCCCTGGCCTACGCCAAGCTGATGCGCTCGAACACCCTGGAGGCGCTCACCGTCAACGTCGACCCGGCGGAGACCAAGTCGCTGCGCGAGGAGTGGGAGCGGCGCGGCATCGACGTACCGCTGAAGGTCCTCGACTCGCCCTACCGCGAGATCACGCGGCCGATCATCGAGTACGTGAAATCGCTGCGCAAGGAGTCCCCGCGCGACGCGGTGTCCGTGATCATTCCCGAGTACGTGGTCGGCCACTGGTACGAGCACCTGCTGCACAACCAGAGCGCGCTGCGGCTCAAGGGTCGCCTGCTGTTCACCCCGGGCGTCATGGTGACGTCCGTGCCCTACCAGCTGGAGTCCTCCGAGCGCGCCAAGCTGCGGGCCCGCAGGCGCCAGGAGTGGAACGCGCCGGGTGCGGTGCGCCGGGGACCCGCGGAGGAGCGGGCCAAGGAGCACAGCGCGAAGCATTGAGGGGTGCCGTGAGCACGTAGACTGGTGGGCTGTTGTCCGGCCGTTCCCCCTTCTCTTTCCTGGAGTCACCCCACCATGCAGGCAGAACCGAAGAATTCGCTGGTGGGGGAGGAGTACGAGGTCGAGATCGGCCCCGTCGCCCATGGCGGGCACTGCATCGCCCGTACCGACGAGGGCCAGGTCCTCTTCGTCCGGCACGCGCTGCCCGGCGAGCGGGTCGTGGCGCGCGTCACGGACGGCGAGGAGGGCGCGCGCTTCCTGCGCGCCGACGCCGTGACGATCCTGACGCCGTCCAAGGACCGGGTCGAGGCTCCCTGTCCGTACGCCGGTCCGGGCCGCTGCGGCGGCTGCGACTGGCAGCACGCGAAGCCGGGTGCGCAGCGCCGCCTCAAGGGCGAGGTCATCGCCGAGCAGCTGCAGCGGCTCGCCGGTCTCACCCCCGAGGAGGTGGGCTGGGACGGCACGGTGATGCCCGCCGAGGGCGACAAGCTCCCGGCCGGCGAGGTGCCCGCATGGCGTACGCGCATGCAGTACGCGGTGGACGCCGACGGCAACGCCGGACTGCGTCGCCACCGCTCGCACGAGGTCGAGCCGATCGAGCACTGCATGATCGCCGCGCCGGGCGTCAGCGAGCTGGGCATCGAGGAGCGCGACTGGTCCGGCATGCAGTCCGTCGAGGCGATCGCCGCGACGGGCTCCCAGGACCGCATGGTGATCCTGGAACCGCGGCCCGGCGCCCGCCTCCCCTTGGTCGAGCTCGACAAGCCCGTCTCCGTGATGCGCGTCGAGGAGCACGACGGCGGCATCCACCGTGTCCACGGCCGCGGGTTCGTGCGCGAGCGCGCCGACGGCCGTACGCACCGGGTCGGCAGCGGCGGCTTCTGGCAGGTCCACCCGATGGCCGCCGACACCCTCGTCAAGGCCGTCATGCAGGGCCTGCTGCCGCGCAAGGGCGAGATGGCGCTCGACCTGTACTGCGGCGTCGGCCTCTTCGCCGGCGCCCTCGCCGACCGCCTCGGTGACAAGGGCGCGGTCCTCGGCATCGAGTCCGGCAAGCGCGCCGTCGAGGACGCCCGCCACAACCTCGCCGCCTTCGACCGCGTCCGCATCGAACAGGGCAAGGTCGAGGCGGTCCTCCCGCGCACCGGCATCACCGAGGTCGACCTGGTCGTCCTGGACCCGCCGCGCGCCGGCGCCGGCAAGAAGACCGTGGAACACCTGTCCGCCCTCGGCGCCCGCCGCATCGCCTACGTCGCCTGCGACCCGGCCGCGCTGGCCCGGGACCTCGGGTACTTCCGGGACGGCGGGTACAAGGTGCGGACGCTGCGGGCGTTCGATCTGTTTCCCATGACGCATCATGTGGAGTGCGTGGCGATCCTTGAACCGGTCGCGAAGGGCCTCTGACCTGCGACTTTGCGCGTGCGCAGTATGTGCGGTGTGGGCGTTACGGGCGATATCTTGACGCCGAAATGACGCTCGTGACGCTCATTTGACGCTCGTTCTGATGGGGTGTCAGGTGTTTTGTGGCTGGTCAGGGTGTGGACACCAGGCCAGTGTGGCGAGGCGCTGGGGGAGGGTGACGCTGAGCGGCGTCGCTGATCCGCTCGTGCCGAACGGCAGCAGGCTCTTTGTCTGCTTGCGGGCCTGCTTGCCGTCCTTCTGACCTGCGGCTCAGAGGTGGATCGTCTCCTGAGGGAGACGAGTTGGTGCGGTCCGCTGCTGGATGTTGGTGTGCCCGTGGCCGCGCGGCCACGGGCGCGAGACTGCCTGGTCGCCGTCGGCCAGTGATGGCCTTACGGAGTACCAGCTCCGCGAAGGCTGAGCGGGCCGGACAAGCGCTCAGGCCGCTGAACTGCTCGGTGAGCCGGGCGTCCCCTCATTGCGCACAAGCATGAAGGAGTTCGGCATCGGTCGGGTCGATCAGTTCTTCTTGCGAGAGGGGCTGACGGTCAACTGGACGGGTCGACTCGCTGTTGACTCCTTATCCAGGTTGCGGCCTTGTGTAGCGCCTCTTCCGCTTCAGGGAACACGCCGACGTGGAACTGGAAAACGTGAAATGCGTCATCCCAGATCTCGAGTTCCACAGAAACGCTGGCCTGCTCGGCCTTCTTGGCGAATCGTTTCGAATCGTCGAGCAGCATCTCCCGATCGCCTACTTGGATGAGCAGCGGGGGGAGCCCGTGCAGCTCGGCGTACAACGGGCTGACGTTCGGATCCTTTACGTCTTCGCCGCCTTGCAGGTAGTGCTGGGTGACGAAACCCAATGTTTCGCCTGTCATCATGGGGTCGGTATCCCTGCGGGTGCGTATGGATTCACCCGTTGCCGCGAAGTCGAGTGCGGGAGAGATCAGGTAGGCGGCGCGGGGAAGAGGCCGGCCTTCGTCGCGCAGTCGGATCAGCAGCGCTGCCACGATCGTTCCGCCGGCCGAGTCCCCGGCGAGGACGATGGCCTCCGGGTCGGTGCCCATGCTGTCGATCAGCCAGGTGTAGGCCGTGACCGCGTCATCGATCGCGGCGGGATATGGGTGCTCGGGCGCGAGCCGGTAGTCGATGCTGAGGGCCCGCAGACCGGCATGTATCGCCAGAGTGGAGACGATCCGTCGATGAGTGGTCGGCGAGTTCTGGATGAAACCGCCGCCGTGGAAGTACAGGAGTGTCCGAGCGTCGTCGCTCTTCAGCCCGGCGGGTGTCGTCCATTCCGACGGAACGCCCCCGGCCGACGTCTCGGTTATCTCCACGCCTTCGACTTCGGGGAAGCTGGCGAGGTAGCCGGTCGTGGCGCGCCGTATTTCCTCCACCTCCGGCATGGGCATGCCCGCGAGTTGCGCCTTGGCCTCCATCAACGACGAGACCACGCTTTTCAGTTCTGGGCTCGTCATCTATCCACTCCGTTTCGATAGGGGGCTTCTTAGCCGTTGCTGTCACGTCGAGGTGACGATCGGCAGGATCACGCGGCTGGGGTATTCAGGCCCGATCCGCAGCGTGTTGGTGGCGGCTACGGCGTCGTCGAGCGATTCGGTCGCGATGTCTCCGCCGGTGTTGGTGTTGCGGTCGTAGCGCGGGAAGTTGCTGCTGGAGATGTCGACCCGGATCCGGTGGCCGGGCAGGAAGACGTTCGCGGTGGCGGCCATGTCGATGGTCACCTCGTACACGGTGCCCGGCACCACCGGCTCGGGCATGGCCAGGCTCTTCCGGTAGCGCAGGCGGACGATGCCGTCGCAGAGGCCGATCGCTCGACCGTCGGGGTGGACGTCGATCAGGCGTGCGGTGAAGTCGGTGTCGCGGGCGTCGGTCGAGACGAAGAGTGTGGCCGACACGTGGCCGATTACCTCGACGGGGTGTGCCAGGGGGGCCGTTGCGAAGGACAGGACGTCGGGGCGCTCTTCGTCGCCGGCGTGATCCGACGGTTGGTAGGGAGCGGAGAGCCGTGACAGATCGCCGTGGCGTACGGGGTCTCTCGGGTCGTATACGTAGCTGTGCCGAATGTCCTGCGCGGGCGACAGAGGGGTGAGGAGGCCGTCATCGAGGTAGTAGGCGGCATCGCGGGTTCCGGGGAACGGCCAGGCATCCGCTTCGCGCCATTCATCCGTACCCATCACGAAGATCCTGACCCGGGGCGCTGGTTGCTGGGCGCGAGCCGGTTCGGAGGTGAGCCAGCGGTCGAAGTGCGCGAGGTGTTCCCCCGTGATGTCGGCTGCCTGGCCTGAGCCGCCGAGTCCGAAGTCCCGGTCCGGGAAGTGCGCGTTCATCTGCAGGTCGAAGTGGTCCCAGGGGCCGATGAGTAGGCGGGAGCCTTGGCGGGCATCGTCCGTGGCCGCCTCGTGCTGGAACCGGCGGAAGTCGCTGAGCAGTTCGGCGAGAAAGAAGTCGTACCAGCCGCCGATCATCAGCGCGGGTGCGGTCATGCGGTGGATGCGGAGGGAGAGATCGCGGGCCTCCCAGAAGCCGTCCATCGAAGGATGGGTGACGAACTCCTGGAACCAGAGGACCCGGCCGAGGGCAGGGTGGGAGGCGAGTGGTGCCGCCTCGGCCACGGCCGATCCGTCGACCACGAGCGAGGACAGCTCGGCCAGCTTCGCGGGATCCCCTTGGCCCCGCCGCATGCTGCGCACCTCGTCTGCCGCCTCCATCATCGCCGCCCAACCGGAGGCGATGGTCGGCGAGTAGGCACCTCCTCGGCTGTAGGTGGTGCCGCGGTACCAGTTCATGGCCGACATCATCGGGACGATCGCCTTGAGGGCGGGATGGCCGCTGCCCGCCGCGGCCCACTGCGTCATCCCCGAATAGGACGGCCCGTACATGCCCACGGCGCCGTTGGACCATGGCTGGCCGACGATCCACTCAAGCGTGTCGAACCCGTCGTCCGTCTCATCGACGAGCGGCACGAACTCACCCTCGGAGCCGTGGGTTCCGCGGCATTCGACCCAGACGACGGCATAGCCCGCGTCGAGGAAGGCGACGAGGCTGGGGATCGCACCGCCGTTGCCGGCCCAGGGCGATGCGGTGATGCCGTACGGGGTGCGTATCAGCAGGGCCGGGGCCTGCCCGGACGAGGGGCGGAACACGATGGCGGACAAGGCGGTACCGTCCCGCATCGCGATGGTCGACTTCTCGTAGAGATGACTCACAGGTCGCTCCGGGGGTGTTCATGCGGAGGTGATGGTCAGCGGATGAGTACGCCGCCGTCCACGACGACATCGGTTCCGGTCACGTAGGCGGATTCGTCGGAGGCGAGGTACAGCACGGCGTAGGCGATGTCATCGGGGGTTCCGATGCGTTTGAGCGCGGCCCGTTCCTCGATCGTTCTGCGGGAGTCCTCGGGTGAGGGATCGACATGGCGGCGCATCGCGGGCATCGCGCCGGGGAAGACGTTGTTGGCGCGGATGCCGTGGGCGCCGTACCGGCCGGCCACTGCGCGGGTCACACCGGCGAGACCCGCCTTGCCCGCGGTGTATCCGAAGTGGCCGGAGTCCAGGGCCGCGAGGGCCACCACAGAGCTGATATTGACGATGGAGCCGCCGCCGCGCTCGATCATGCTCGGCACGGTGGCCTGGATGCCCAGGAGCGGGGCCTGGAGGTTGATGTCGAGCATCTGGCGCAGCACGGCGTCGTCGTACGGGTCGTCAGTGATCGTGCTGCTGAGCCCGGCGTTGTTGACGAGGATGTCGATGCCGCCATAGAAGCTGTTCGCGTGGTCGACGATCCTGCTCCAGCTGCGCCGCTTGGTGATGTTGCACTCGATGAAGTTCGCCTGCCCACCTGCGGCGGCGATGTCGGACTCCAGTTGCTGCCCGCCTTCGGAAGCTATCTCGGCGTTGACGACACGTGCCCCCTCCGCAGCGAATACCCGGCTGATCGCCGATCCGAGGCTCCCGGTCCCCCCGGTCACGATGGCGACTTTGTCCTTCAACCGCATGGTGCCCTTCCTGTTCCAGCTCGGTGGTGCGCGGATGGACTTGGTCTGGATGCGCCGGTCAGGCGACGGTCACCGTGGGGCCATGCGGATCGCGCCGTCGAGGCGGATGACCTCGCCGTTCAGCATCGGGTTCTCGGTGATGTGGCGGGCCAGTGCCGCGAATTCGGACGGGTCGCCGAGGCGGGCGGGGTGGGGCACCTGCTGGCCCAGCGAGTCACGGGCTTCCTCGGGGAGGCCGGCCATCAGTGGGGTGTCGAAGAGGCCCGGCGCGATCGCGACCACCCGGATTTGGTGCCGGGCCAGTTCGCGGGCGAGTGGCAGGGTGAGCCCGGCGACGCCGGCCTTCGAGGCGGCGTAGGCGGGTTGGCCGACCTGTCCGTCGTACGCGGCGACGGAGGCTGTGGCGATGAGCACCCCGCGTTCGCCGTCCACGCTCTGCGTCTCCGCGATGCGGTGAGCCGCGAGTCGGAAGACGTTGAAGGTGCCGGTCAGGTTGATGTTGACGACGCGGGCGAAGTCGTCCAGAGGGAGCGGCCCGCTCCGGGTGAGCATGCGGCCGGGTGTCGCAACTCCCGCGCAGTTCACGACCGTACGCAGCGGTGCGGTCTCGGCAGCGGTGTCCACGGCCGCTTGGACGGCGTCGGTATCGGTCACGTCGCAGGGGACGAAGCGCACGGTGGGGCCGATGGCGGCGAGTTCGGCCGCGACGTCCTTTCCCGGAGACGAGGGGAGGTCGGCGATCACCACGTTCGCTCCGGCGCGCAACAGTTCGGCGGCGGTCGCGCGGCCGAGGCCGCTGGCGCCTCCGGTCACGAGGGCGGCGGTTCCGTTGAGATGCATGGTCAGTTCCCTTCGGGGGTGATGAGGTGAGCGGCGGGGCCTCGGCGGCCGCGGGCGAGTTCCCGGCTGATTACCAGGCGCTGGATCTGGTTGGTCCCTTCGAAGATCTGCATGACCTTCGCCTCGCGCATGTACCGCTCCACCGGGAAGTCCCGGGTGTAGCCCGCCCCGCCGAACACCTGGACGGCGTCGGTGGTGACCCGCATCGCGGCCTCGGTGGCGACGAGTTTGGCGATGCTGGCCTGGCGGCTGTACGGCAGACCGGCGTCCTTGCGCCGCGCCGCTGCCAGCAGCGTCGCGCGGGCGGATTCGACGGCGGCGTCCATGTCGGCGAGCAGGAACGCCAGCCCTTGGTGGCCGATGATCGGCCGCCCGAACGACTCGCGCTCCTTGGCGTAGGCCACGGCGTCGTCCAGTGCGCCCTGGGCCAGGCCGACGGCGACGGCCGCGATGCCCAGCCGGCCCGCGTCGAGACCGGCGAGCGCCATGGGTAGGCCCTGGCCCTCCGTGCCGATCCTGCGCTCCGCCAAGATCCGTACGTCGTCGAAGCGCATGGTCGCGGTGGCCTGCGCCGTCAGGCCCATCTTGCGTTCCGGAGGGTCGGCTGACAGGCCCGGCGCGTCGGCCGGGACGAGGAAGCAGGAGATGCCATGGCTGCGGTCGTCGCTGGTGCGCGCCATGACGGTGTAGAAGTCGGCGTGACCTCCGTGCGTGGTCCACGCCTTCTCACCACGCAGCACATACCCGTCTCCGTCGCGTACGGCGCGGGTGCGCATCGCGGCTGGGTCCGAGCCGGCGTGGGACTCCGACAGGCAGTACGCACCCAGCAGTTCGCCACCGAGCATGTCCGGCAGCCATCGCCCGCGCTGGTCGTCCGTGCCGTGGTGCGTCAGCGCGAAACAGGACAGCGCGTGCACGCTCACGCCGACGCCGACGCTGGCCCAGCGCGCTGAGATCTCCTCGAGCACCTGAACGTAGACCTCGTACGGCATTCCGGCGCCACCCCACCGCTCGGGGAAGGGGAGCCCGAGCAGCCCGGCGCGGCCCAGGGTGCGGAACACGTCGCGCGGAAACCGCTCGGCGGACTCGTCCTCGGCGGCTCGCGGAGCCAGTGCTTTGTCCGCGATCGCCCGGGTCAGCTCCAGGAGTTCGGCCGCCTCCTCGGTCGGCAGCAGTCGGGACACGGGGGCGTGGGACATGGGGTAGACCTCCACGGAACGGAACGGACGGAACAAGGGTGTGCCGAAGACGGGTCAGGACTCGCGGAGCTCCCGGGCCCGCTGCTCACGGAGCAGGAACCGCTGGATCTTTCCGCTGGGAGTCTTGGGGAGCCGGTCGACGAAGTGCACGGTCCGGGGATAGGCGTGCGCGGCGAAGGTGCGCTTGACCAGGAGCTGCAGCTCCTCGGCGAGAGCGGCGTCGCCCGTCGCCGCGTCGCGCAGCACGACGTACGCCTCAAGGACCTCGCCACGCAGCGCGTCCGGCACCCCGACGACGGCGGCTTCGACGACATGCTCGTGCTGCACCAGCACGCTCTCGACGTCGAACGGGCCGATGCGATACCCGGCCATGATGATCACGTCGTCGTCGCGGGCGGAGAAGAAGAAGTTGCCATCGGTGTCCCGGAGACCCGCGTCGCCCGTGAGGTACCAACGGCCGTCGGCACTGAAGCGCTCGGCGGTCTTCTCCGGCGCCTCCGCGTACCCGGAGAACCACAGCAAGGGGCTACTGGTGGCGTCGATCGCGACGCGGCCCAGGGTGTCCGGCGGCGCGGGCTCATCTCGGTCGTCGTGGAGCACCTCGGCCGACCAGCCGGGCAGCGGCCTGCCCATCGAACCGGCCGGAACCGAGGCCCGTACGGCATCGGCCCAACCGCCCACGATCACCATGCCGTGCTCGGTCTGCCCGTAGTGGTCGCGTACCGCCACCCCCAGGGTCTGCTCGGACCAGGAGACGACCTCCGGCGTGAGCGGCTCACCGGCCGAGGAGGCCCGCCGCAGCCGTACGCCCTCCGCAGCAGGGGCCGAGGCGGCCCTGAGACTGCGGTAAACGGTGGGCGCGGCTGTGAAGTTGGTGACGCCGAAGGCGTGGAGCACCTGCCAGGTGAGGGCCGGGCTGAAGCCCGCATGCAGCAGCAGACTCCGGGTGCCGGCGGCCAGCGGGCCGAGGACGGCGTAGTACAGGCCGTACGCCCAGCCGGGATCGGCGGCGTTCCAGAACACGTCGTCCGGGCGCACGTCGAGCCCGAACTCCAGGTACGCCTGGAAGGAGGCCAGTGCCTTGACCGGCACGGGAACACCCTTCGGCGCGCCCGTCGTGCCGGACGTGAACAACTGCACCAGAGGACCGTCGCCGCCGACCGCGACCGCCTGTCCCTGCGGCTCACTGCCGGTGTAGCGAGAGAGCAGACCGGCGAGGGAGAGGTCGATCGCGTCCGTGGTGTCACCGGCGACCACGGTCAGCCAGGGCGGTTCGGCCGGCATGTCGTCGCCGGGCGCGAGCTTGGCGCGTTGGTCGGCGTCGACCACGACGGCTTTCGCGCGGCCGGCGTCGAGCCGGAGTGCGATGGCGGGCGGGGCGAACGCCGTGAACAGCGGAAGGTGTACCGCGCCCCGCCGCCAGATGCCCAGAAGTGCCACGACCAGGTCGGCGGACTTGCCCATCAGCGTGGCCACCGCGTCCCCGGGCTCGACACCCAGATCGGCCAGCGCGGCGGCGAAGCGGGCGGACTCCCGGCGCAGTTGCCCGTAGGTGAGGTCCTCGGCGGAGAGGTCCGCGTCCACGACCGTGAAGGCCACCGCGTCCTCGGGATGACGGTCGCACAGCAATTCAGCGGCGCAGGCGTCCGGTGATGCGTAGAGATCGAGCAATTCCCGCACCCGGCGCTCCGGCGCTGCCACAGGACCAGGGTTCTCCTGCACATCAGCGGAATGACCCTGAGAGGTCATAACAATCCACTTCCTTTCTTGCCTACAGGGACTATTGCGGTGGCGTTACCCCGGCTTAAGCTGCGCGTTGCGGTCATATGCTGCGCGTTACGCTCGGCGCCGACTACCCCCGGAAAGGGGCAAGCGCAATGCACCCCAGCACGGACACCTCGCTGCGGCCCGACGACGGGGACGCGTTCCGGCAGACGCTGCGGGCGCTCCACCAGCGCTCGCGCTTCCCGGTCGTCTTCGGAGGCCAGGTGCGGGGGAACCTGCTGAACCTTTCGCAGTTCGTCGGTGCCCGTACTCCGGCGCTGCGCGGCCTCGACGTCCGCACGGAAGCCGGCCTCGGCGGACGGGTCCTGGCCAGCGCGCGGCCGGCCATCGTGGCCAACTACGGGGCGGACGAGTCGATCACGCACGACTACGACGCCCCGGTGCTCGCGGAGGGCATCCGCTCCGTCGTCGCCGTACCCGTCGTCGTAGCCGGTGCCGTGCGCGGCGTGCTGTACGGCGCCACGCGGGGCGCAGCACCCCTCGGGGACCGGGCGACGGACGAAGTCATGGGCGCGTCACGGCACTTGGCCGGTGAGGTCGCGGTACGGGACGAGGTCGACCGGCGCCTGAACCTGCTGCGCGTCGCGCAGAGCGAACCCGCCGGGGAACGGTTCACGGTCGAGGAGATCCGCGAACTCCACGCCGAACTGCGGCTGATCGCCCAGGCCGTCGAGGACGACGAACTCCGCGCCCGGCTGGGAGCAGCATCCCGGCGCCTGGCCGCTCTCGGCACAGCACCGGAGCCCGAGCCGGTCACACCGCTGTCCCCCAGAGAACTCGACGTGCTCGCCCAGGTCGCCCTTGGTTGCACCAACGCAGAAGTCGGTCGACGCCTCGGTCTCCGGGCCGAGACCGTCAAGGCGTATCTGCGCAGCGTGATGCGCAAGCTCGACGCTCGCACACGCTTCGCCGCGGTGGTCACCGCGCGACGGCAGGGTCTGCTGCCGTAGGGGCGTCGGCGACGAGACGGACGTCCCGGGGGCCGCATGGCCTGACCCAGTCACGGCAGGTGGCGCGGCGGGGCCGACGGTGAAGATCTCCGACGGCGTCGCTGCGTGGGAGATGCTCACACGGTTGTGTAGTTGGTGCCTGCACGAAGGAAATCGAGGATGCCGACAGATTTCCCACGATGGATACATCAGTAGCTACGCCTTTTTGGCTCTTGCGATGACCCGCATTCGCCTCGGAGCACCAAGTGCGCCCATCAGTTGACCGATACCGAGATCTCCCGCTTCAAGATTTTCCCGCTCGGTCCCATTGGCAGCGCATCCACCAGCCACAGATGGCGCGGGTATTTGTAGGGAGCCACCCGTTCCTTGACGAAATGCTGAAGTTCATCGGTTGTGGCCGAGGTTCCCGGGCGCAGGACGATTGCCGCCGCCACTTCCTCGCCCAGCCGTTCGTCGGGCACCCCGAGGACGGCGGCGAGGGCCACGGCGGGATGCTCGTTCAGGACCTCCTCGACCTCGCGCGGGTAGACGTTGTAGCCGCCGCGGATGACGAGGTCCTTCTTGCGGTCGACGATGTAGAGGTAGCCCTCGTCGTCCTGCCGGGCCAGATCGCCGGTCCGAAGCCAGCCGTCGGGGATGGCGGCGGCGGTGTCTTGGGGGCGGTTCCAGTAACCCTTCATCAAGTTCGGTCCACGCACCGCCAGTTCACCGACCTCGCCCAGTGCCACGTCCTGGTCGTCATCGTCGAGCAGTCGAACCTCGACGTCGCGGATGGGAGTGCCGATTGAGCCGGGCTTGCGCGGCCGGTGGGGCTGGTTGAAAGTGACCACCGGGCTGGTCTCGGACATGCCGAATCCCTCCAGCACCATGCAGCCGAAGCGTCGTTCGAAGCCGTGCAGAACCTCCACCGGCAAGGAGGCGCCGCCCGATATGCACATGCGCAGGCCGGACACGTCCGCATCCGCGGTGTCCGGACACTGGAGCAGAGCCGCGTACATCGTGGGCACGCCCTGGAAGACCGTTGCCCGGTCGCGGGCGATGATGTCGAGCACCGACTGCGCATCGAAGCGGGGGACGAGGGTGAGCAAGGCGCCGCTGTGCACCGCGGCGTTCATCGTGCAGACCTGTCCGAAGATGTGGAACAGCGGCAGGCAGCCCACGAAGACGTCCTGAGGTGTCGCCTGCTGCACATCAACGGCGTTGACCTCGGTGTTGTGACGCAGCCCCGCGTGTGTGAGGGCGGCCCCCTTGGGGACGCCGGTGGTGCCCGAGGTGTAGAGCAGCACAGCGACATCGTCTTCGGCCGTGGCAGCAACCTCGTGGCGCGGCTCCTGTTCCGTCAGCAGGGAGTCGAAGGCGGCGGGCTCGACCACGAATCGGCGAACACCGGCGGCGGCAGCGCCCTGGCCGCCCTCGCCCGGGGCCAGGTGCCACTCGACGAGCAGGACAGCACCGGAGTCACGCAGCTGGTACTCGGTCTCGCGTGCCTTGAGCAGCGGGTTCATCGGCACCACGATCCCGCCTGCGCGCAGGATGCCGTAGTAGAGGACCACGAACTCGGGCACGTTCGGCAGCATCAAGGCGACCCGGTCGCCGTCCCGCAGCCCCTGAGCACGCAGCAGTGCGGCGGTCTGCGCGCTCAGCCGGTCCAGTTCGGCGTAGCTGGTGACCGCCGTACCCAGCCGGAGCGCGGGTCGCTCGGCATACCGGCTCGCCGTCCGAACCAGGAATTCCGCCAGATTGGTCATGATGCCTCCTTGCGCTCATGCTCTGTGATGCTTACGAAGTCGCCCGTACTGCGGGGCTTGAGTCGTTGCGGGTTCAGGACGATGAGCGTCGCCCCGAAGACCGTGGAGAGTGGCCGGCGACCGCGGTGATCAGGTCATCACGGATCCAGGCGCGAAGATCTCCTCGACCACGGCGCCCCGGTCTGCTGGTGGATGTCGTATTAGCCAGGCCGATGCAAAGCGCTGGAAGTCGGCGGTCCACAGGCGGCGTTCGGGGACTGGGCCAGTGAGGCGCTGTCGGGAATCTCGCGTTGCCATTCCGGGTAACGATGACAGGCCACGATCCGCCCGTCGGCCAGCGTGCGGGCCTCCGGTCGGGTATCTCGGCAGCGTTGCTGGGCGAACGGGCAACGGGCGGCGAATGGGCAGCCATTCGCCGACTGCGGCTCGGCGCTGGCAGATTCACCTGCCGCGGTGCTCGCGCGGCGTTGCCGTTGCGCGGTGGGGTCGGCCACCGGGGCGGCGAGCAGAAGTGCACGCGTGTAGGGGTGGGCGGGTTCGCGGGTCACCAGGCGGGTGGACCCGGCTTCCATGACCTGACCCCGGTACAGGACCGTGACGTCGTGGCAGATGTGCCGGACGACGGACATGTCGTGCGAGATGAACAGGTAGCCGACACCGTGCGCGTCCTGGAGGTCGGCCAGGAGGTTGAGGATCTGGGCCCGGACCGACAGGTCCAGAGCGCTGACGGACTCGTCACAGATCACCAGTTGGGGCTCGGTCATCAGGGCGCGGGCGATGGAGATGCGCTGGCGTTGTCCTCCTGAGAAGTCACGCGGGTACTTGACGGCGGCTGCCGGGTCCAGACCCACGTCCTCCAGCATCCTTGCCATACGACGCGCGATGACATCCCGGGAGCGGATGCCCTGGGCCCGCATCGGCTCGGCCAGGCTGCGGCCGACGGTGTAGGAGGGGTTGAGGGAGTTGTTGGGATCCTGGAAGACGGCTTGCAGGGAGCTGCCGAGTTTCCTTCTGTCCGTCGGTTTCAGGTGGGTGGTGTCTCGGCCGAGCAGGCGCACGCTGCCGGACTGCGTCGGGACGAGGCCCAGCACGGCCTTGGCGAGGGTGGACTTGCCCGATCCCGACTCGCCCACGAGCCCCATGGTCGTGCCGCGCGGGACGGTCAGGCTGACGTCGTCCAGGGCTCGCAGCAGCGGGTCGCGGCGCCTGCGCCGAAAGCCGACGCTGATGTTGCGTACGTCCAGGAGCGGAGGCTGTTCCTGGGTCATCGTGGTAGTGCTCCTTCCCGGACGAGGTCCTCGGTACGGATGCAGCGGGCGGCGGTGCCGTCATCGATCTGCACCAGCGGAACGGGTCCGCGGGTGCACTGCTCGCGCGCGTGGGCGCATCGGCCGGAGAACCGGCAGCCGGACGGCCAGGCCCCGGGGGGCGGCACCCGGCCCGGCAGCGTGGGCAGCCGCGTCCCCTCCTCCGCGGTGCTCGGGTCGGCGGCCAGCAGTGCCGCGGTGTAGGGGAAGCGAGGGGTGCGGAACAGCCGGTCGACACCGGCCTGTTCGACGACCTCGCCTGCGTACATGACGACGGCCCGGTCGGCGATGTCGGCGACGACCCCCCAGTCGTGGGTTATCAGCAGGATCGCCATGCCGGTGCTCTGCCGCAGTTCGCGCAGCAGGGCGAGGATCTCGGCCTGCACGGTGACGTCGAGCGCGGTCGTCGGTTCGTCGGCGATCACGAGTCGCGGCCGGCCGGCCAGGGCGAGGGCGATGTTGACGCGTTGCGCCATGCCACCGGAGATTTCATGCGGATACGCGGTGAGGACCCGGTCGGCATCGAACAGCCGGACCTGGTGGAGCAGTTCGACAGCTCGCGCGTGTGTCTTTGATGCGGAGCTCCGTTCGTGGTGGCGGATGACTTCCTTCAGGTGGCTGCCGATCGTGTGGGTGGGGTCGAGGCTGCCGAGGGCGTCCTGGGCGACGTAGGCGATGCCGGAGCCGCGGACGGCACGGTAGGCCCTGGGCCCGCCGTCCACGAGGTCCGTACTGTGAAAGAGAACCTCGCCACCCGAGACATGCACGCCGTCTGGCAGCAGCCCGAGCACCGCCAGGGCGGTCATGCTCTTGCCGCAGCCGGATTCCCCGACGAGCGCCACGGTCTCCCCGGCGCCGATGGCGAAGGTCACGTCGCTGACCAGGGTGGTGTCGGGGCCGGCCGTCACGGTGAGTTCCCGGACATGCAGCAGGCTGTCGTCCGGCTGTGACTCGGCTGGTTCCTGCCGCGTCGTCTTCGTGCCATGGCCGTCTGCCTTCGCCTTCGAGCGCCGACGTGGAACGGAAGGCGTTCGTACGCCGACTGTTTCGTCACGGATGGAGTCGCCGAGCACGCCGAAGGCCAGGACGGTGAGGGCGATCACCACACCGGGCGGAACGAGCTGCCACCCGCTGGTGGTGATGACGGCGGCGGCCTGGCTGATCATCTCGCCCCAACTCGCCCGGTCGCCGCCGGACATGACGCCGAGGAAGGAGAGCGCGGCCTGAAAGCCGAGGCCGACGCCCGCGAACACCGATGCCTGAGCGAGGACCGGGCCGAACACCCGGCGCAGCACGTGGCCGCTCATGATGCGCACCGGGCGCACTCCGGCGACTTGGGCAGCGGTGATGAACAGTTCCTCGCGCACCACGAGGGTGGTGCCTCGCACGAGCCGTAGGAGACCCGGTGCGCCGAGCACACCGAGGCTGACCATGGCGGCGGTGGAACTGGAGGAGGAGACCCCGAGCACCACCAGGACGATGATGATCGCGGGAACGCCGATGACCAGTTCCGCCGCCCGGCTGATCGCGGTGTCAAGGCGGCCGCCCCGGTATCCGGCCAGGATGCCGAGCGGCACGCCCACCAGCAGGAACACCGTCAGTGCGATGAGCGTGTTCGTCAGCGCGGGGTCGATTCCGTACAGCAGGCGGCTCAGTACGTCGCGGCCCACCGTGTCCGTGCCGAGCCAATGTGCACCGGAGGGGCCGCTGAGGACGGTGCTCAGGTCCTGTTCCTCCGGTGGATACGGTGCGATCACGGAGGCGAGCAGTCCGGCCAGGACGAGCAGGGCCAGGTACGTCGCTGCCACGGTACCCAGCGGTTGTCGGCCGGCGAGGCGGCGCAGGCGCTCCAGGTTCATCGACTTCGGCGTCATGACGTGCGCACCCTCGGGTTGACGAGGTGGTAGGCGACATCGACGAGCAGGTTCACCGCGATGACGATCACCGTGAAGTACACGACGACTCCTTCGATCAGTGGCAGGTCGTGGGAGGCGGTCGCCTGGACGGCGGTGCTCCCCAGGCCGGGGATGGCGAAGATGGTCTCGACGGCCACGGTCCCGCCGAGCGCGCCGACGAACACCGTGCCGATCACCGTCAGGATCGGCACCGCTGCGTTCTTCAGCGCGTGCCGGTAGACCACTGTCCGTTCCGGGATGCCGGCCGCGCGCAGCGTCCGTACGAAGGGCTGGTCGAGTGCGGTCGCCACGGCGTCGCGGCTCTGTTTGGCGATGACGGCGGTGGCCGGGACGGCCAGGGTGACGACCGGCAGGACCAGGGAGTTCAGCCACGCCGTCGGATCCTCGGGCAGCGGTACGTAGCCCGTGGGTGGGAAGAGCGGCAGCTGCACCGCGAAGAGCATGACCAGCACAAGGCCCAGCCAGAAGTCGGGAAGGGCGAGGCCGATGACCGAACCCGACGTGACCACTTTGCCCAGGGTCCCTCGCTGTGCGCCGCGTACTCCCAGCAGCATCCCGATGATGGCGGCGACGAGCGTGGAACCGATGATCAATGATAGTGACGGCGCGAGCCGGTCGTTGAGTTGAGCTGTCACCGGCTGCCGGTTGATCAGTGAGGTGCCGAAGTCGCCCTGCAGCGCCTTGACCAGCCAGCTCCAGTACTGCGACCACAGGGGCTGGTCCAGACCCAGTTCGTGCCGGGCAGCCTGCACCTGGGCCGCGGTGGCGTTCTGCCCCAGCAGGGAGCGGGCGGCATCGCCCGGCAGGAACGCCACGAGGACGAAGGAGATCATTGAGGCCACGAGCGCCAGCGGCACGGCCCAGGCCAGTCGGCGCAGGACGAGTCTCAGCATCGCTCACCTCTGTTCACGCGCGGGATCATCAGTGCCCCGGGCGGAGGTCGGTGAGCCAGGGAACTCCGGAGTTGGCCGTCGTGGCCGCCAGGCCGGTGAGCCCCTTGGCGTGGTAGTAGCTCAGTGGCGCGCCCACGACCGGAAGTGCCCATGCCTGGTTCACGAGGCGGGCGTTGATCTGCTTCTGCAGCCCGGCGCTGTCCTTCTCGTCCGCTGCGAAGTAGCGCTTGTACAACGCGTCGAGCTGGGCGTCAGAGGTGTGGAAGGGGTTGAACGGGCCCTGCGGGTTGACATATCCGGTGTGCAGCGTGGCCATGTTGGCCAGGCCGTAACCGACCGCGGTCGCCGGGTACTTGCCCGACGTCATGGCGACGAAGTAGTCGTTCGCGCTCGCCTTGGTGGTGATCTTGAGTGTGACACCGACCTTCGCGAGCTGACCGGAGACGGCCTGCACCATCTTGTCGAGCCCGACAAGATTGGCGCTGAGCACGGGAAGCGTGAAGCCGTTCGGGTATCCGGCCTCGGCCAGGAGGCGCTTGGCCCGCTTCGGGTCGTACGGATCGGCGGCGTCGAGGGACGCGTCGTACCCGGCCTGCCCGGGGAGCGCGTACTGGCTGAGGGTCAGCTTCTCGTTGCCGTACAGCGCCTTGGCGATGGCCTTGCGGTCGACCGCGTCGTTCAGTGCCTGCCGCACCCGGACATCGCCCAGCGGCTTGCTCAGTTTGCCCTTGCGGTCCACCAGGTTGAGCCCGGTCAGCGCCTGCGGCGGGGCCGTGACGGTAAGTCCGGCGCCCGCGGCCGCCTGCAGCGTGGTGGCATCGCCGAGCGCGGCCTGGACCTGCCCGGCCCGCATCGCCTGGATCATCGACGACGAGTTGGGGATGACCCGGATCGTGACCTCCTTCCAGTGCTGCCGGCCCTTGTTCCAGTAGTGCGGGTTACGGACGAAGGTGTAGTGGTCCGCGGCGACCGTCCGGCCGGCGTCCAGCATGTACGGGCCGGCTCCGGCCGTGCCGTTGTCGAGTGAGGCGGGCTTACCGACCGCCTTCGGGCTGGCGATGTTCCCCGCGCCGAACGCCTGGGCGAAGCAGAACGTCAGGTTGGGATCGGAGGCGCCCAGTTCGAGCCGCACGGTCAGAGGCCCGGTGACCTCGATGGACTGCACATTGGCCAGCATGGCGGCCGTGGAGCCGCGCTTCTCAGACCTCTCGTAGTCCAGGTACGTCTTCAAGGCCTTGGCGTCGAGGGCTGTGCCGTCGCTGAACTTGACGCCCTTGCGCAAGGTCAGCGCGTAGGTGCGGTTCCCCTTCCCGATGTAGCCCCACTTGACCGCGAGACCGGGGCCGAAGCTTCCGTCGCCTCGCATGACCACCAGCGGGTCGTACGCCCACTGGTAGAAGGAGGTGTAGGCGGGGTCACCGACGCCGGGGTTGAGACTGGGCGGCGACGTGGGGGAGCCGAAGGTGAGCGCCTCACCCAAGCTCTGGGCACTGCCCTTCGAGGATGCGCCCCCGGAGCAGGCGGTGAGGACCAGTGCCGCGGCGACAGCTGCGGCGAGTGCCGCGCTGCGGTGCGGCCGGACGGCCGGGATGATGCGATGGAACAGAGGGTCGGGCACGTTCTTCTCCAGGCGGCTCAGGAGTGCATCGATTTAGCGCGAGAAAAGTGCGTCTGAGTGGCCGGCATGTTCAACCGGCGGCAGGACGAAGGGGGTTGCTCGCACGAGCACGCACGAGGCGTTCACGGCTCCACGAGCTTGTGCCGCTTCCCACGGTGGCGGGTACGCGGTGTACGGTGCTTAAAGGTTTTAGCAGGATGCTCCACAATGGATGCGCTGTCTACCCCCGAAAGAGGGGCGTCGATGATGCCGACCGGACGACGCACGTCACAGATGGAGGAACACATGCCCAAGCCGCGGGTGACGCTGGCCGACGTGGCCCGGCGCGCCGGTCTGTCCACGACCGCGGTCTCTTTGGTGCTGAACAAGCGGAAGGGCACACGCCTGTCCGAGGACGCACGGCAGCGTGTCCTCGCCGCCGCCGAGGAACTGGGCTACCGCCCCAACGCCATGGCACGCAGCCTGCGCACCCGCAAGAGCGCCACCATCGCCTTCGTGTCGGACACGGTCGCCACCACGCGTTTCGCCGGGGACATGATCCGCGGAGCCCTCGACGCCGCACGGGACCAGGGCCATGTGCTGCTCATCGCCGAGACCCAGGGTAACGCCGACCTCGAGCGGGAGGCGATCGAAGCGATGCTGGACCGCCAGGTCGACGGCGTCGTCTACGCCGCCATGTACAGCCGAAGGCTCTCGGTTCCTCCGGAGCTCCTGGCCCATCCCACGGTGCTCCTCAACGCCACCTCAGACGACCCGCTGGTCTCCGTACTGCCGGCGGAGGAACAGGCGGGGCACACCGTGGCCACCGCGCTGGTCGATCACGGGCACCGGCGGCTCGCCGTCATCGGGCGATCGCAGGCGAAGGAACGTGACCCGAGCGATTCGATCGCGGCGGGACTGCGACTGCGCGGCATCCGACGGGCTCTCGCCGACCGGCGGCTGCGACTCATCGCCTCCGCGCACACCGAGGAATGGGAGCCGTCGGACGGCTACCAGGCCATGACCGCACTGCTGGAGCGCCCCAACCCTCCGTCGGGCATCGTCTGCATGAACGACCGGCTGGCGCTCGGCGTCTATCAGGCGGTGGCCGAGGCAGGGCTGCGTATCCCGGCTGATGTCTCGGTCGTCTCCTTCGACGACGACCCCCTCGCCGCCTGGCTCCGCCCCGGCCTCACCACAGCCGCCCTGCCCCACGAGGAGATGGGGCGTCTGGCCGTCCAACTGGTCCTCGACCCCGATCCCGGTCCGGGCGTGCGCTGGGTTCCGATGCCGCTGCGTGAGCGGGCGTCCATCGGCGCCGCGCGGCCCTGACGGATGTGTCAGTCGCCTGTACGGGGCGGCGTCGCACCGGCCACGGAGCAGGTCAGGGCCGCGATCCGGGCAGCGTAGGTGCAGGCGTCGGTGAGGTCTTCCAGGCTCAACTTGTCGAGTCTGCCGCCGAGTTGGCCGAGCGCCGCGAGGCGATGGAGCAGTCCGGCGGTGAAGGAGTCCCCTGCTCCGACGGTGTCGACGACGTCGACCGGTGGGGCGGGGACTGTGACGCGGCTGCCGTCGAGGGAAGCCAGGGCACCGTGTGGGCCGCGGGTGATAACGACAAGAGGTGCACCGGCGGCGTGCCAGGTGTCGCACGCTTCCTCGGGAGTGGCGCCGGGCAACAGGTGGGCCAGGTCGTCCTCGCTGAGCCGGAGGATATCTGTCAGTTCGCACCACCGGGCCATGCGTTCGCGGTAGAGGGCCGGCGGCACGAATTGGGGGCGGACGTTGGGATCGAGGGACACGGTCGCCTGCATCCGTGCCCTGGCCAGAAGGTCCTCGATCGCGCTGCCGCCGGGCTCACGTATCAGCGCCAGGGATCCGGTGTGCAGGCAGACGGTGTCGTCGTCGAGGGCCGGGGCGAGCTCGTCGGTGGTCCACTGCCAGTCGGCGGCGCCCTCGGCGTAGAAGGTGTAGGTGGCCTGGCCGGTCTCGTCGAGGGCGGCGACGGCAAGCACGCTGGGTTCCGGTGCGCTGACGCTTCGGCTCAGGTCGACTCCGGCCTGGAGCAGGCGATTGCGGAAGAGGTCACCGAAGATGTCGTGGGAGAGCCGGGCGTGAAACCGGGTCGGAGTGCCAAGTCCGGCCAGGGTCACGGCCGTGTTGGCGGGGCCGCCTCCGGGCAGGGCGCGCAGGGCGAGTTCATCGGGTCCAGGCCCGGCAGGGTCGGTGAAGACGTCGGCCACGCACTCGCCGAGGACGGTGACACTGCCCGGGATGTCGATACGGGTCATGGTGCTTGCTCTGTTTCTGTGGTGAGGCACTCGTGGCCGAATCGCCGTTGTGCGGTTCGGTGGAGCCTGGTGGCTCGGTCGCCGAGGGCCTCAGGCCCTTCGCTCCGCGCTGCTCCGGTGGGCGGTGTCGCTGATGAGCCGCACGAACTGCGGCCACAGTGCCGGGTTGATCTCGTGTCCCAGGCCGGGGAACACGTGCAGCTCCGCGGTGCCGACTGCTTCGGCGATGGCGGTGGAGGCAGCGGGGTCGATGAGCAGGTCCGCGTCACCGGTGACGACCGTGACGGGCCCAGCGAGTCCACGTCGTAGTGCCGGGAGGCGGTCCGGCGCCTCCTGAATGGCCGTCATCTGAAGGACGTCGTCACCGAAGTACGAATCGCGCTCCGCCGCTTCCTCAGCGAGGGCCCGCAACCAGTCGGTGTCCTGGGGGTAGCCGCTGGAGGCGCACAGCGCGTTGGCTTCGAGGAATCGCTCGACCCTGTCCTGCCGGGTGAGCGGGCCGGCGGGTGCAATGTGGAGCGCCTCCGCGACGTCCTTGATGAAGGACGGGTTGGGGGCGGTGTAGAAGAGCGTGAGCGAACGCACCGACTTGGGCCAGTGGAGGGCAAGTTCCTGCGCGATCATGCCACCCATCGACTGCCCGACGATGTGGGCGGAGTCCAGGCCGAGCGCATCGATGAGGCCGGCCACATCCTGCGCCATGTCCCGCAGGGTATAGGCCCGGTCGAACCGGTCGGAGCGCCCGGCGTCACGGTTGTCCATGCGTACGACGTGGAAACCCTGCTCCACCAGGAGAGCGCAGAACTCCTCGCGCCACCCGATCATTTGGGCGCCCAGGCCCTCGATGAGGACCAACGGGGCGCGTCCGGTGTCCCCGAACGTGTCGTAGAACAGTCGCGTTCCGTGGGCGGTGGATATGTGGGGCACGGGCGGATCCCTTGTTCCATCGGTACTGCGTCGGTTCTTCGTCGCACATGGTGCTGATGGCCGTGATCGGCGCTGTGGCGGGGCGACACGGACGAGTGCGGGGCGGCGATTCGAGCCGACCGCCCCGCATCCGGACGTGTGGTCGTCAGTGGCTCTCGTCGGCAGACGACGAGTGCAGCGGAAGGCTGAGGGTGCCCGCGTGCGTGGCCCGCAGCACGTCGAGTACTTCCTCGCGCCACGCCCGTGCGCCCGCCATGATCTTCGTGAACGTGGACGACGGGTGGACGTGTCCGAGCTGGAGGGAGGACTGAGCAGGCACTCCGGCCTTGTTGAGCGCGTCGGCGTACGCCGGGCCGTTGTCGCGGAGCAGGTCGAACTCCGCGGGCATGATGTACGCCGGCGGCAGGCCGGCGAGGTTATCGGCCAGCAGCGGGGACGCGTAGGGGTGGGTAGGGTCGCCGTCCTCGCCGAGGTAGTAGCGGGCGACGCGTTCCACGTCCTGCCGGTGCAGCGCGTACTTCGTCCCAAGGTCCGGGTCGGAGTAGGAGGGCAGGCTCATGGTGAGATCGACCGGGGGCACCTCAAGGAGTTGCAGCGCGATGGCCGGACCGTTCTCGTCACGCAGCTTCAGGCAGAGCGCGGCCACGAGGTTGGCGCCGGCGGAACCGCCTCCCAGAGTGATCATGTTCGTGTCGATGCCGAGTTGCTCGGCGTGTTCGATCGCCCATTCCAGAGCGGCCTGGCAGTCCTGGAGCGGGACGGGGAACGGGTGCTCGGGCGCCTTGCGGTAGTTCACCGTGATCACGACGCAGTGCGCGCCCACAGCGCGCTCGCGCGCGATGATCTCGGTGCTGAGGCTGAGCCCCGACCCGCCGACCCATCCGCCGCCATGCACGTACATGTGGAGCGGGAGCGTCTCGTCCGCGACGGGGCGGAAGATGCCCAGTTCGATGGTGCCGCCGCCGACGGGAATGGTCTCGACGCGGCGTTCGGCGACGTCGGGACCGGGCTCGGCAACCTGGTTGATGAGCGCGTCGCCGCCCGCTGCGTCCTGGGCGCGGAAGGCGGGGAAGTCGATGTCGTCGGGCATCGGAGCGACGGGCAGGAACGGCAGGAGTACGGGATCGACGGGCATGGAAACTCCAGTTCGGGGTGCGAAAGGGAAAGAGGGGTTCAGAGGGAGGACCGCAGAGCGGCAGAGAGAATTTCCGCGCGGATGTCGTCGTCGCCGCCCGCTTGGGCGGTCTGGAAACCGAAGCCGAGGCGGAGGCCGGGGTGGGCGAAGGCGAGCTGGCCACCGGCGCCGTCGTGGCCGAAGCTGCCGGGCCCGGCCATGCCGCGCCGCGTCGAGTGGACCATGAAGCCCGTGGCCCAGATGTGGCCGGCGTCCGGCCCCAGGAACGGCTTGCCGAAGGACAAGGGCTTGCTGGCCTCGGCGATGACGTCCGAGCCGGTCAGCCGGATTCCGTCGACTTCGGTGACCGTGGCGCTGTACAGGCGTGCGAGATCGCGGGCACGGGTGACCAGGTTCGCGGCGGGGCTCTCGGTCCCGAGATACACCGAGCGGTTGGCGGCCTCGAACACGTCCGGACCGTAGGCGCTGCTCATGAAGGCACGCTCCTGCAGCTGGAGGTCCTCGACGTCGATGGGTACGCCGTCGCCCTCGTCGGCCGGATGGCGGATGGGAGCGAGATTCTCGTCTGCGGGGTCTGCGCCGTACGTCGTGGCCAGGCCGAGCGGCCCTGCGACCTCCTCGGCCAGCCACTGGGAGGGCATCTTGCCGCTGACGCGCCGCAGCACTTCGCCCGCGAGGTAGCCGAGCGTCAGTGCGTGGTAGGCGAAGTCGGTGTTGGGCTTCCACAGGGGTGCCTGTGCGGCCAGGCCGTCCACCACCGGCCCCCACGCCTTGAGGTCCTCGGGAGTGTGCTCGATGTCCGGGGCGACAAGTCCCGCGCGGTGGGCGAGCATCTGCCGGACCGTGACCCGGTCCTTGCCGTGCGTGGCGAACTCGGGCCAGTAGGTGGCGACCGGTTCGTCGAGGTCGAGCAATCCGCGCTCGGCTGCCATGAGCAGGAGGATCGTCGTGACGCCCTTGCTGACCGAGAAGACGACACTGCGCGTCTGCTCACTCCAGGGCCGACCCGGGCGGGACTCTCCGCCATGGATGTCGACGACCGGCTTGCCGTCGATCATGACCGAGCAGGCGGCGCCGCGCTCACCACGCTCAGTGAAGTTCGCGGCGAACGCGTCCGCGACGGCCCCGAACCCTGGCGCGACGTATCCCTCGACGGTGGATCCCACCGCAGCCTCCTTCTGTGCCGTTTACCCCATTACAGGGCCCCTGTGATGGGTGCTCCGTTCGAGCTAAAACCTTTTAGCGATGATTCCACCTTCCGCAGGAAGCGGAAGGTTGTCAAGCCGACGGCCAGGTGGAGTTAACTGGCTGCGACCGCGGAGGATGGAGCAATGAGCTCACGAGTCACCTTGTCCGACGTTGCCGACCGGGCAGGTCTGTCCATCACGGCCGTGTCCCTGATCCTCAACGGCAAGACCGGGACCGGGCTGAGCGACGACGCCCGCCAGCGCGTCTTCGACGCCGCGCTGGAATTGGACTACCGGCCCAACCTGATGGCCCGTGGGCTGCGGACCGAGAAGTCCGCGACGCTGGGGTTCGTCTCCGACCGCGTGGCCTCCACCCGCTATGCGGGCCCGATGATCCGCGGCGCTCTGCGCGCGGCCCGGGAACGCTCACACACCATGTTCGTCACCGAGACCGAAGGGGACCCGGCGGAGCAGAACCACGCCATCGAGGCGCTGCTGGACCGCGGCGTGGACGCACTCGTGCTCGCTACGGTCACCGGCCGCATCCAGCTTCCCGAGCAACGGCCCGGCGTACCCGTGGTCCTGCTCAACGGGGCCAGCCCTGACGGCAGCCACATATCGGTCCTGCCCGACGAGACGGCGGGCGGCCGGCAGGCGGCGGAGCACCTTATCGGCCTGGGCCACCGCCGAGTGCACCTGCTCGGCGTGCCGGTACACCTGGACGATCCCGAGCGCGTCATCACGCAGGTGCATCGGCGCATCCACAGCCTCCTGAACACGTTCCGCGACGCCGGAGTCGACGTCGTTCCCGTGTCGTACGAGCGTGAGCACTGGGACGCTGACGCCGGTTTCGACACGGCTTCGCGTGCACTCCGGGACGCCGCTCCGGTGAGCGCCGTCGTCGCACTGAACGACGCGATCGCGGCCGGCGCCTACGAGGCGTTCCGGTCGGCCGGGCTGCGCGTCCCGGAGGACGTGTCCGTCGTCTCGTTCGACGACGACGAGATCGTTTCATTCCTCCGCCCACGCCTGAGCACCGTTGCCCTGCCGTTCGAGGCGATGGGCCGGCGCTCCGTCGAGCTCGCACTGGACGGCGCCGCATCGGGTGAGTACCTGGAAGCGATGCATCTGCGCGTTCGGGCATCGACTCGTCCCGGAGCCTGAGCTCCTCCGGCCTCCCTCCGGATCCCACCTCCCTGCGGCCGCCGGGCTCCGGCCGTCATCTATTGACACGTTCCTCCCCTGGTCTGCATGCTGGCTAAATCCTTTTAGCCACGTCTCGCGGTTGGCTTGAATCCGAGCTAAAACCTTTTAGCGCGTGGCTCTTGTTCGACATCCCCGGAGAAACCGATGGAAAAGCTGGGCCTCAATGACGCGGCCACTGCCGTGCAGCCCGCACCGGACCCAGGCGCTGGATCGGTGACCGACCCGCGTGATCCGATCAAGCTCGGACGCCTGCTGACCTTCGTCTTTCCTGCGGTGACGATGCTGTACGCCGCACAGAACGCGATCGGCGCGGTGCTGCTCCCGGAACAGATCGCCGACATCGCGCCAGGGAACAAAGTCGGGGCACTGGCCACGGCGGCGACCATGGGCGCGGTGATCGGCCTGTTCGCTCTGCCCGTCGGCGGCGCCCTCTCGGACGGCACCCGGTCCCGCTTCGGCAAGCGCAACCCGTGGATCTTCGTCACCGGACTGCTCGGGACGGTGGTGGCGATCGCGCTCGGCGCGGCTCCGTCACTTGCCACCGTCACGGCCCTGTTCGCACT
Organism: Streptomyces sp. SAS_270; assembly: GCF_052543295.1. Lineage (NCBI taxonomy): Bacteria > Bacillati > Actinomycetota > Actinomycetes > Kitasatosporales > Streptomycetaceae > Streptomyces > Streptomyces sp. SAS_270. The sequence goes on along the minus strand of NZ_JBMNDS010000010.1, from coordinate 146,521 downwards.
CTCCGCACTGGTCTTCAACGTCTACGGCGGCGCGATATCGGCCATCCTGCCCGAGCGGGTCCCCGAGACCCGTCGCGGCATCGCCTCCGCGATCTTCGGACTGGGTACCCCGGTGGGCATCCTCGTCGGCGTGAACATCGCCGGAGCGCTGAGCCGCACGGCGGCCTACTGGACGCTCGCCGTGCTGTTCGCGGCGTGCTCGGTCGTGCTGGTCATCGGCGCGAAGGAGCCGGATTGCACCGGGGTGCCCAAGCCGACGCGGGAGCGGGGGCGGGTCGAGTGGCGCAAGCTGCTGTCAGCTTTCCGCTCCCACGACTTCACCTTCGCCTTCATCTCCCGCGCGGCGTTCTTCCTCGGCTACGCGGTCGTCAACGGCTACCTGCTCTACACGCTGTCGGACTTCATCGGCGAGGAGAACCTTCCCGGGCATAGCGCCGCGACCGGCGTCAGCATCATCACGACGATCTCCACAGTGATGTGGCTGGTCATCGCCACGACGATGGGGTGGCTGGCCGACAAGCTGAACCGGCGCAAGGCGTTCGTGGCCGTCGCAGCCGTCGGGCTCGGCGCGACCATGTTCATCCCGGTCCTGTTCCCGACCTGGCCGGGCATGCTCGCCTACGGGTTCCTCTCCGGCGGCTTCATCGGAACGTACTTCGCCGTCGACCTCGCCCTGATGTCACTGGTGCTGCCGGACCCGGAGAACCAGGGCCGCGACATGGGCATCCTCACCGCTGGGCTGGCCCTGCCCGGACTCTTCGCCGGTGGCCTGGCCGGCCTGATCATCAGTTCCCCTGGCGGATACACCGCCCTGTTCTGCTTCGCCGCCGCCTGCGCGGCCATCGGCGGGATCGCCACGTGGCGTATCCGCGGCGTGCGCTGAACGGCCCTGCCACACCCGCCCGTACACACCGGACCGGGTGCGGCACCCAAGACACTCCACCCCCACTGCACGCCGCACGCCCGGCGAGCAAGCTGCACCAGCACCGACCCTGAAAGGCCCCCTCATGTTCGCTGCCACTGACCGCTGGGTCTGGGACTTCTGGCTCGCCCACCACGACGGCGTGCATCACATGTTCTATCTGCAGGCGCCCAAATCCCTTGGCGACCCCGAACTGCGGCACCCCAACGCCACCATCGGGCACGCCACGTCAAAAGACCTCGTCTCCTGGGACGATCACGGCACCGTGCTCACCCCCGGGGGCCCCGGCACCCTCGACGCGACGGCGACCTGGACCGGGTCGGTGGTGCGCGGCGACGACGGACTGTGGCGGATGTTCTACACCGGCTCCGTATGGGGCGAAGGAGGCAACACCCAGACCATCGCGCTGGCGACATCGACAGACCTGTTCACCTGGCACAAGCGCGACGACTTCGCCCTGGCCGCCGACGCCCGCTGGTACGAGCGCCGCCACACCTCATCCTGGCCGGAGGAGGCATGGCGGGACCCGTGGGTGTACTTCGGCCCGGACAAGCGCTGGCACATGCTGATCACCGCCCGTTCCCACACCGGGCCGGTGGAGGAGCGGGGAGTCATCGGCCATGCCGTCTCCGACGACCTCGACACGTGGGAGGTCCTGCCGCCGATGACCGCTCCCGGACACGGCTTCGGACACCTCGAAGTGCCCCAACTGGTCACCGTGGACGGGCGGTCCGTGCTGTTGTTCTCCACCGCGCGGGAAACCATCACCGATACCCGCGCCGAACAGGGCGGCAGGACCGGCGTGTGGTGGGCCCCCGTGACAGACGGACTGATCGATCTCGGCCATGCCGCTCCCGTGACAACAGAGGAGCTCTACAGCGGGCGGATGGCCCACGACGAGCACGGGCGATCCGTGCTCCTGGCCTTCGCGACTGGCATGGGCGCAGGACGATTCGAGGGAAAGGTCGTCGATCCGATGCGTGTCTCCTGGCACGTCGATCAACTCCACGTCGACGCTCCCACAGCGCCACGCGGCCCCTCCCTGCGGGCCGCATACAGCTGACCTCGGGCCTCAGGGAGCTGCTGCCCGGCGAGTGAACAAGACCTCAGAAGGCTCCTGCGACCGGCTCGGATGAGGCCCGCTGGGCAGCCCGTCCCGTGCGGCGATTACTGCCGAGGGGTTCTTCCCTTTGCGTTTGCTGGTGGGGATGGTCAGGTCGGGCTGGATCTGCTCCACCGGCTCGCCGTCCGCCTTGCGGCGCAGGATGGTGTGGAGCATGTCGTCGGTGATGACCGGGGGCCGGCCGCCGTGGTTGCCCGTGCGGGCCGCGGTGTCGAGCCCTTCCAGTGTGGATTCGCGGAGGGTCTCCCGCTCGGTCTCCACCATGGCGGCAAAGAAGCTGAACAGCTGCTTGCCGGAGCCGGTGGGATCGAGGATCCCAGCGAGCGGGCCGACAAGCATCTCCGGCACCAGGCCGTGCTCAGTCAGATGGTCCGCGAGGGCGGTGAGCTCCGCGGCGTCGCGTCCCAGTCGCTTCATCTCGTTCACCGCGAAGATCACCCGGTAGTGCGGGGCGTGTGCCTTGATCTCCCGAGCTGTCTTCAGCGCGGCCTCGGACTGGGGGCGGACCGTGATGCGGGTGCTGATCGTCTCGCTGAAGATCTTGTCTCGGTGGATGCCGCGCCCCGCGGGCGCGTCGAACTGCGAGTCGCGTTCCTGGCTGAGGTGCGAGTAACGGACCTAGCCGATGCGGATGTCCGTGCTCGACAGGCCCGGGTCGATGGCCGCAGGCACTGGCTTGCCGGGCCGCCACGGCTGTCCCGGGCTTCGGTCAGCCGACGTCTGGACCCGCGGCTTCTTGTTGAGCTTCGGCACCTTCGTGAAGCGGCCAGAGTGCGAGACGGCACCGGTCAGCGCGCGTGACTAGCGAGCATGCTGTAACGTTTTATCACGCGTGCTAAAACGATTTAGGTAGATCGCGTTCTGCCCTGCGCTCGGCTTGATCACCTCCGGAACAGTGCGACCTACGCACCATCGAGGCTCCGGGGCACGCCTCCCCCACATCTGAACCGTCACTACCAGGAGACACGGCATGGCCACAACGCAGTCAACCGACGCAACGACGCAGTCGACCGACCACAGCAAAGCCGGTATCACCCCCGGCATCGCGATTGCCGGAATACTGCTCGGCATCGGAAGTCTTTGGTACCTCTTCGCTGAGGCGATTGCTGCAGCGGGGTTCCCGGGATACAGCTACGCGAACAACTTCATCAGCGACCTCGGCGTTCCAGAAGTGGGCGTCGTGTTCGAAGGGCGTCACCTGGATTCGCAACTTGCGATCGTCATGAACGCGGGATTTCTCGGCCAGGCACTCGCAGTGACTCTCGCCGGTGTCCTGTTGTGGTGGTCCCTGCCCGCTGGGCGTGGCAGGAATCTCACCCTCGTCTTCGCGATCGTGCACAGTTTCGGCATCGCCCTGGTTGGCCTTGTCCACGGAAGCCCGGCGAACAATGACGCAGGTTTCATGGTCTACCACGGTCTGGGTGCGGGCATGGCCATCCTCGGGGGCAATGCGCTGGCCATCCTCGCCGGCCGGACGACCTTCCGCTCTCTCCTCGGCCCCACCCTTAGCCGAGTCAGCATTTGGCTCGGCGTGTGCGGGCTGCTCAGCGAGGTTGTTACCTTCGTCAGCAAGCAAAATGGCGTAGTGGACGGACTCGGCCTATCCGAGCGAGGAGGGGTCTACTCCATCATGGTTTGGCAGCTCATCGTCGCGGCCGTGGTGCTTCGCGCACGCAGGGTTCGCTGACATCCAAGTCCCGATGCGGCCCTTGCAGAATGAGGTTGTCCAGCGACTGCGGCTCACTGGCCGCCACCGGGAGCGTCCAGCTGGTTTCATCGAACCGCGGCGGAGGAGTCTGCCCATTCGCCGGACAACACTCGGCGGCTGGAGGAACTGAGCTTCTTCGGGGTGGCCACCGATCAGGTGACGGTCCCCGAGCCGCAACGAGCAAGGCCCTCGGGCTGTTGATCGAGATGTCTGACGTCTCAATCACGCTGCTCGGGGGCCTCGTTGGTCGTCTATCCTGCCGCACTTGACCTGCCCCATGCGGGATCAGCGAGTCCACCGCCCACGCCTACACCGGCGCGGTTATCCACCTGCTCGCCGAACGAGCACCGGGTCTGCTGAAGGTCCTACGCGAGGCCGATACTGAGTTCGTCTTGCTGGACGGCACCCTCGCCGAGGTCGTGTCCCCCCTCGTGGTGTAGCCGATCAAGGTCCGTCGCCTCCGCTTCGCAGCCGCCCGATGCGTGCCGCTGCGGGCCGTCGTACGATCACCGCTGGTCCCGGCTCGGCGAGCCCCAACGGGGCCCCCGGCGAGGCCGATTGGCGCCGCGACCTGCAGATTCCGCAGGCTTGATCGGCTACACCACTCGGCGGGACACCATCCTCGCCGAGTGCGACCGTGTCGGCGACTCGTGCGCGGACTACTCCCGCAAGCACCGCCGGCGCGGCGTGAACGTGCAGGTGGTCACCGATCCGGACGGCCGACTGCTGTGGCTCTCGCCCGTGCTGCCGGGCAGGGCTCACGACCTGACCGTCGCCCGCACTTACCGGATCATCCGCATCTGCGAGCGCCAGGGCGTCCCCATCCTGGCCGATCTCGCTTACCAGGGCGGCGGCCCCTGGCTGACCATGGGTATCAAACGCCGACCCCTGCAGGAGCTGATTGACCGGCGAATCATGATCCTTCCAGACCCGGAGCCCCTGGTAGGGCGGCCCACGCCCCGCGCAGATACACCACGAGCGCGTCACCGACCCTGATCCGCGGAACGTACGCCCTCTCCGCCGAGCCCTGTGCTGTGGCGCCACCTACGAGGCGGCCGCGCGGGAGCTTGGCATGTCCCTGTGTACCTATCGCCGCCGCGTCGCGGGACTGCTCGTCGTCCTCGACGCGGGCTCGCGATTCCAGGCCGGATTACGGGCGGGGGAACTGGGCTTGACCTGCACGTAACCGGTACTACCAAGGCTTCAAGTCAGATCAGGTACGAGTACGGAGGAGTGGTCCTGTACCGCTGGCTTCTTCCTACGTGGCGGCGTTGATGAAAATTCGCTCGGCGCAACGTCGTTGAGCGATCCAAGTTCTGCCATATCGCCGAGTGCTTCACATGCCTGGTGTGGTGCAGTGGTGGTGAGAGTAACTCGCCACAAAATGCGCCTACTTGGTCATTCCATGCGTGGCTTTATCCACAGGTAAAGCGCAGATACATCAAACCGTCTCTCATTCCTCATCGTGAGGCCGGGGCTTGATGGCCATCGCGTGCACCGACAGAGCAGGCGTTACAGCGGCTAACACAATGAGCTGGTTCGATCCTGCTGGCCGTGTCCATGGGAGGAGTTGAGCGTTCAGCCCCGTATGGGGGGCGTCGCCTTGGATCGTGCCGGATGAGTTGTGGGACAGCTTGGAGCCGCTGCTACCGAAGCGGCCGAGGCGGTTCAGGCATCCGGGACGGAAGCCGTTGCCGGACCGGGAGGTCTTGTGCGGGATCTTGTACGTCCTGCACACCGGCATCCAGTGGGAACACCTCCCTCAGGAGCTCGGGTTCGGCTCGGGGATGACGTGCTGGCGCCGGCTCCGCGACTGGAACGAGGCGGGCGTGTGGCAGCGGCTGCACGAAGTGCTCCTGGCCGAACTGAACGCGGCCGCGCGACTGGACTGGTCGAGGTGCGTGGTCGACTCCTCGCACGTTCGGGCGTCAAAAGGGGGCTCCATACGGGGCCGTCGCCGGTCGACCGAGGTCGGGCCGGGTCGAAACACCACGTGATCACCGACGGGTACGGCACTCCGCTCGCCGTCCTGCTGACCGGCGGCAACCGCAACGACGTCACTCAGCTCCTGCCGTTGCTCGACGCCGTCCCGCCGGTGCGCGGCAGGGTCGGACACCCCCGCCGCAGGCCCGACTCCCTGTTCGCCGACCGCGGTTACGACCACGACGTCTACCGCGACCAGGTCCGTGCCCGCGGCATCGTTCCCGCCATCGCCCGACGCGGAACCCTGCACGGGACCGGCCTGGGCACCTACCGGTGGGTGGTCGAGCGAACCATCGCCTGGCTACATGGCTTCCGCCGGCTCCGTATCCACTGGGAACGACGAGCCGACATCCACGAAGCCTTCCTCAAGCTCGCCTGCTGCCTGATCACCCACCGGCAACTCAGGTCATTGTGTGAGCCGCCGATAGCCGGTTAAGAACTTCGTTGGGGGTGAGGCTTCAGCCGACCAGGCGCGGCCCGCTCCAGTTGATGCCGATCACGAGTCCATCCCGGGCGGCGTCGGGCAGTACGCGATCGCACCAGGTGTCCAAGGGCATGGGCTCAAAGCGGAGCCCATGCCCCCAGATCTTTGCTGCCCTCTGGGCGCGGGGTGAGGTCGACCAGAAGGGAAGACTTCGCGTGCCGTCCGAAGAGAGGTGAGTCGGGCTTCCGTCGTCGTCCCGGACAAGCCAAACCACACCGCTTTGGCGGACGTCTCGGAAGAATGCCGCCGCTTGCGAACCGCTCTGACTCATGGCCGCCGAGCCTACCGTTCTCCACCACTCATTTCGTTAGGAGTTCTTAGCCTCGCCGGTCGGCCCGGCGGACGAGCCCAAGCTGTTCCATCTGTCCGAGGCGGCGGGTATTTCCGGCAACGCCCTGCACTCCGCCCGTCTCCGCCGCGTTTGCTCCTGATGGGACATCACTCCTGCGCAGGCGTCTGGCTCCGCGGGGCAGGCGTTCTGCTCCCCGGGGCCGGTACGCGCCGCACTTCTGGTCCGTCTGGATCGTCGCCCCCCTGGCCCTCGCCATCGTCGGCGCCCTGGCCTTCGGGCTCTACCACGGCGTCTACCACCTGCTCGCGGATGCTGCCCGCAATCAGAAGCCGGGCAAGCCGGTCAACATCAACGACGTCATCAAGACCACCGTCACCGTCCTGACCCTGGTCGGCGCCGTGCTTGCCGGTATCTACGCCTACCGCAAACAGCTCCTCGCCGAGGCCGATGCGCACCGGGCCGATGCAAGCCAGCTCGCCGACCGCTACACCACTGCCGCCGGACAACTCGGCCACGACCAGGCCGCCGTTCGCCTCGCCGGTGTCTACGCCCTCGCCCGCCTCGCCGACGACTGGCAGGAACAACGCCAGGTCTGCATCGACGTCCTGTGCGCCTATCTGCGCATGCCCTACCAACTCGACCCCGCCGCCCTCGGGCACAAGGAAGGCGAGCGCGAGGTCCGGCTCACCATCATCCGCGTCATCCGCGACCACCTCCAGCAACCAGACGCCCCCACCTCCTGGTGCAAGCACTCCTTCGACTTCACCGGCGCCACCTTCGACGGCGGCGACTTCACCGGCGCTACGTTCAGCGGCGGCAACGTCTACTTCGACCGTGCGACGTTCAGCGGCGGCAACGTCGCCTTCTTCGGCGCGACGTTCAGCGGCGGCCAGGAGCGGCGGTCTCCTGGGCATGCACACCTCTCGCTCCCGCGTCAAACACCGGCGTACAGATGGCGCAGGAGCCCTATCGTCGGTGCCCGGGCAACCGGTCATGATGAGAAAGCGATGGTCCAGGTGTGAGGTTGCTGTTCGATCCCGATCCCGATGGGGACGCCGCTGGTGCGGGTGTTGGGGGTGACGACGGTGATGGCTTCGAGGCCACCTGCGAGATTATGGTCCGTCTCACCTCCGAATACGACGAGCAACGGCGGGGGTTCGAGGCCGGCAGCCTGGACGAGTTCACGGTCGAGCAGGCGCTGGAGTACCGGCATCGTGGCACGGCGGACGGGCGGCTCGCGCTGTGGCGCGAGGAGCATGTGCGGGCGCTGCTCCTGGAGTGGCTGCCGCGGAACGTGACCGTCCTGCCGGAGGAGATCGAGGAGCACGACGCGCCCGGTGCCGTCGCCACGCTGGTGGAGTTCCTTGCCGCTTCCGGCCTGCTCGACGTCCGCTCGGACGACCCCGCCCGGCTGCGGGAAGTGGCGGAGTTACTGCGCCAGGCCCACGCGGAGGCCATGGAGGATCCTCGCTTCATGAGGCCCGCCAAGTTCTGGATGCTGACCGCGGCCCGCAGCGGTGTCGACGTGCGTGACGAGCGGGCCCTGGGCCGGTTCATCGCCGATGTCCGCACGGGGCGGGTCGAGTACGACGAGGCGGCGCTGGCCAAGGTGATGGGCAATCAGTTCCTGGGTGGGCTCTTGGGTGCGGGGCCCGATGGCCACAGCCTGCTGGAGGGGCGGACGCTGCCGCTGTCGGTCGTTGATCTCGGCGACGAGGAGGCCCTGCGCGAGGCGGCTGCCGGCGTGGACATCCTCGGGCAGCTGGCCGAGGTGGCCAGGTGGCTCGGCAAAGAGGGCCGGCCGCTCACCAAGACCGGCCGGCTGAAGACCGCCGACGCCCTCGAACTCGCCTGCCATCTGGGCACCGACCGCGGCTTGGGCGCGGCTGCGGGGCCGCTGAAGCATCTGGCCGGCGACGGCTTCGACCACATCCGCCGCGCCGATCAACTCCCCTACCTGCGGCTCCTGGTGGAGTGGGCGCGCGAAGCCCGCCTGGTGCGGGCGTACCGCGGCCGTCTGGTCGCGGTCGCTGGCGCCCGTACCGTACGCGAGGACCCGCTCGCACTCGCCGCCCGCGCGCTCACCGCCCTTCCCGCCCTGCGCGATTCGCTGCTCATCGGTCCGGTGTGGGACGTCCCCTCCCGGCTCCATCCGCGCTTCGACCTGCTGCTCACCGACCTGTTGGCCGCGCTGTACGGCATGCCGGCCGGCACGCCCTGGCCGATGCTGTGGCGTACGGTACGGGCGGGGCACCTGGACGACGACCGGTGGCCGGGCGAGGGAGAGGACACATACTCCCCGGCGGAACTTCGCGTGGTCCTCGACCTGCTCGTACGCACCGGGGTGATCGCCTTCGAACGCGGGCCGGTCGACCCCTCGGTCCTCGATGGCCTGCGATCCCTGGCCGCAGAGGACGGGAGCACCGGGCCTGCCGCGCTGCTCGGCGCCGACGACCCCGACGGCGCCGCACACCTCCGCGAACTCCTGCGCTCGTGCGAGGGCGACGACGTCGAGCTCCTCCGGCTCACCCCGCTCGGCACATACGCGGTCCGCGAGCTGCTCACCTCGCTGGGCCGCTCCGCCCCGGCCCTCGGAGACCTGCGCACGGCCGACGCCACCACCCTCCTCGCCACCCTCTTCGACGAGTACGACGACCAGCACACCCGTACCGAACTGGCCGGCTGGATCGAGGCGGCCGGCGGCTGGGACACCGCCCGCCCGGCCCTCGCGGACGCGCTGAAGCGGGTGCGCCTGCACGCCCGCCGCAACGGCCTGCTGCGGATGCTGGTGGCCGAACTGCCCGACGGATACGGCCCGGACCTGCTCCGCCACCTGCGTACCGACCCCGAACTCGCTCCCAGCGCCCTGTTCGTCGGCCAGGAACAGGCGGCCGAGGCGACGCTGCTCGCGGACAAGGCGACCGAGCACGGCCCGGACGGCATGGAAGACATGGACGACCGCGAGTACGCCCTGGCCGCCACCGAGAGCCTGCTGCTCATGCGCGAACTCGACGGCGAGACTGGGCTGTTGGATGCCGTCGGCCACACCAGAGCCGACGCCGAAACCCTCACCACGATGCTCCGCGTCGCCCAGACCTCAGGCCACCCGGATATCTCCGGCCTCGAACGCCTGGCGGCCATCGACGTGGCAGCCCTGCGCGCCCGCTCCTCCCACCTGGGCCGACTGCGCGCGGATGCCGCACGCAAGCGGAAGAGCGGCAGCGCCAGGAAGAAGGGGAAACGGAGGAAGCGCCGCTGATACGAACTGGTGCCGCCGCTGCTCTCTCGAGCGGCCCGGCCGATGGGATGTGCTGGACAGGCGCGTTCGGCGACGCTATGCGGGTGGGGAACTCAGTTCTCGTACGCGTCCGGGTCGAAGCTGTCGTACGGATCTTCCTGTACGGATCCTGCTTCGCCGTACTCCTTCTCGTACGGGTTCTCGGCCGCGGCCCGGCGTCCCATGGCATCGGACCAGTCGCGGGCCCAGGTGCGCAGGTCGGCGATGGTCTGTTCGTCGAGTCCGTACGCGGCGAACTCGGTGTCGTCGATCCAGTCGGCGCCGACCAGGCGCGCCTGGAGTTCGGCGGCGCCGAAGAGGGTGTCGGGGCGGGCGTGGCGGCGGCCGAATTCTTCCAGGTCGGCGGTGGTCCAGCGTTGGGAGGCGGCGTAGACGTCGATGAGGTCGCGGGCGGCGCCGCGTTCGGCGATGGCGCGGACCTTGGCGCCGATGACGTCCTGCTCGGACAGGACGGGACCGTAGGAGGTCGGGACGGTGGGGTGCCAGAAGACCTCCTTGAGGATGTCGACCTCGCACTCCTGACCGCTGTCGGGATCGGTGACCAGGAAACGGGCGGAGAGCGGGGAGACCTCGATGGTCTCGGCCCGCCATCCGAGCCGGACCAGACCGCCGACCAGGTCGTGCGCGATGTCGGCCATGGGGGCGGGGTTCTGGGTGGCGACGTCCCGGTCCTGGCTGGGGCGGTCGACGAGTTGGTGAGCCTGGACGGCGTAGCCACCGGTCAGCACCAGCGGGTAGGGCGAACCGAGGGCGAGGACGTCTTCGAGGAGCCGGGCGTGCAATTCCGGCATCGGTGGTTTCTTCACGCGGCGGTGGTCCGGCCGGCTTCACGCAGTTCGGGGAAGGCGCCCTCCCAGGCGTCACGGACGGCGGTGCCGATCAGGGTGCGCAGAGTCGGCCATAGTTCGATGAGCAGGTCGGCGTCGAGGAAGCGGCACAGGTCCTCGCGCATGCCCTCGGACAGCACCGTGCGGTACAGGCTCATCCGCAGCCGCGGCCGGTCCAGGTCGAAGGAGCGCAGCCCGGACCAGGCCACCGTCAGCGGCAGCTCGACCACACCGTGCACCGGCCCGCGCAGTTCGTGCAGGGAGCCGGGCAGCCGCCGGACGAACTTGATCCGGTACGGGTTGGTGACGCCCGGGGCGAGTGCGGCGGCTTCGGAGAGCGACATGGGGTCGATTATCCCTGATGGAGGTCCGCTGGCGGGAACGCTCGGACGTTCAGGTCCAGCTTGCTCGGGAATCTGGTGCAGCGGGCACAGGCTTCCGTGGCCCTCTGCGCCAACGCGCGGTACGACTGGCAGTGCACCTCCATCATGGCTCCGGAGTGAGGCGGGGGAGGGCCGGAGTGGCGGTCGGTCCGCCCGCCGTGACGCTCGTGGCCCCTGTGAGCCCGTCGGCGAGGCGGAAAAACCATGGTTGACCTGCTGTTTTCCCTGCTCCCGTCCAGGCCGACACCTTCCCGATGACGCATCACGTGGAGTGCGTGGCGATTCTGGAGCCGGCGGCTAAGGGGTCCTGACCTGCGGCTTCGTGGGCAAGCAGGCGGCGTTTGCCGAGGCGCGCAGTGGTCATGAGGCGCCGGTCGCCGCCTGCGGCGCACCACGAGGTGGTACGGCGCAGGCGGCCGCCTGGTCATGAGGTCGGGCGCGCCGAGCCTTGACGCGCGACGCGACGCGACGGCGCTAGTTCTGCGTCCAGACCTGGTTGGGCTGTGTTCCGCCGCCGTAGCAGTCCCATATCTGCAGGAGCGCGCCGTTGGCGGAGCCGCCGGCGTCCAGGCATTTGCCGGACCGGGGGTTGGTGACGGTGCCGTTGGCGTTGAACTGCCACTGCTGGGCGCTGGTGCCGTTGCACGACCACAGCTGCACCTTGGCGCCGTTGGCCGTGGAACCGGAGGCCACGTCCAGGCACTTGCCGGACTGCGGGTTGACGAGGGTGCTGCCGGTCCGCTTCCACTTCTGGTTCGAGCCGGTTCCGCAGTCCCACAACTGAACGGGGGTGCCGTCGGCGGTGCCCCAGTCCTTCAGGTCAAGGCAGCGGCCGCTCTGCTGCCCGGCGATGGTGCCCAACTCACCGCCACCGCCTCCGCCACCGCCGTTGGAGTCGTAGGAGAAGGAGTTCACGGCCAGGCCGGGGCCGCCGACCCAGGGCTCGAAGCCGAACTGCACGCTGGTCATGTACCACGCCGACGAAAGGTAGTTGCGGCTGATCGAGTCGTTGGTGAAGTCCTTGATGTTCACCGTGATCGCGTGGGTGGGCTGCTGTCGGACGTAGGAGACGGTGTTCCAGCCGACGCCGTTGTTCTGGCGGCCGTACCAGACGTCCCAGTTGGCGTTCTCGATCCAGACCGTCCCGACCTTCGAGCCGAACGGCGTGGGCGACCCGGAGTGGTTGGCCCAGATCATCATCTCCTCGCCGTTGTTCTGGCCCGACGGGTCGGCGCCGGTGTCGAACCAGATGTCGTAGGCGGCGTCCCACTGCCCGTCGGCGGTGGAGAAGTCGACGCTCGACTGCGGGTTGCCGAAGGCCGACACCTGCAGCGGCAGCCCGTTGCCGCTGGAGCAGTTGCCGTAGTGGCAGCCGGCGTAGATCGACGGATACGCCGCCGGAGCGCCGCCGGTGCCCACGTCGTGCCAGCCGGTGGTGACCTTGAAGCCGTTGTCCCACACGTCGATGCACTGGGGGATCGAGTCACCCCACTCGTTGTTCTGGACGACGTACTTGCCGCCCGAGACCTTCATGCTGTCCGTCTTGCCGCAGAGGGTGGTGTTCGCGGACGCCGGTGAAGCGCCGGTCAGCGAGAGGGCGACCAGGAACAGGGCAGCCACGAATGCCGCGACTGCCGCGGAACCGCGGCGCGGACGGAGATGCGGGCTTCGGCGCTGCTTCCCGCGCGGTTCGAGGTGTGGTTCGAGGCATGGCTTGAGGCGCGATCCGTTCATGGGAGTCCTTTCGATCGCCGGGTGGCTTCTGCGGCACCCGGTCGGTGGGGGGATGGATCCGAAGATGTGGGAGCGCTCCCATATGCGGCAACGCCGACGCCGGAATCTTCCGGAAATGAAATGAGGGGCCTCGGGGCAGGACGGCCCAGCAGAGCCGTCCCCGAGGGGGAACCCGTACACGGCATGCGAGCTCGCCCAGCTCACTCACGCCGCGACAAATGAAGCCAGCGAGGTTGATGGGGTGTCAAGCGGTGTGCGTGCGTTCACTTTGTGAAGGCGACGCGGGATGCTTCCGACGGGCGCGAACGGGACGATCGTGCGCCGCTTTTCCGGCGAGACGGCTGTGTCTCTTGCCGATGGATCCGGGCGGGGCTAGGGTGCCGCTCGGATAAGTCACTAGCTAGTAGCTACTAACTAATTCGCCCTGGTAGCCAACTGGCGAGCGACGAAGAGGCAGCTCGCGGCCGGACTTCGGGAAGGGGTGGGGACGCTTTGGGTTGGTGCCGGACAGCGGCGCGGCGCAGGTTGTCGCAGCGTCGCGCAGGATGAAGTCGGCCTCGCACGGCTGTTGTTGGAGGCGGCCACTCGTGTGCCGTACAGTCCCCGCAGTGTTGTCACGGAGTGATGGCGGCGCCCGACGGAAAGGTCTTGGCGAAGATGGCTGACGGTGCGCCTGGCTATCGGCGTGACCGGCCCCGGTTGCCGGGCCCCGAGCGACGGCGCCAGATCATCGACATCACTTCCGCACTCATTGCCGAGCGTGGTTTCTGGGGCCTGTCGATGCAGGATGTGGCCGACCGGTGCGGGCTCACCGTGCCCGGTGTGCTGCGCCATGTCAGCTCCAAGGCCGGCCTGCTCATCGCGGTGCTGGAACACCGGGACGCCGAGGACGCCCGATCGCTTCGGGCACAACTCGGCGTCGGTGAGGACGAGATACCGGACGAGTGGTCCGTCGACGGCCCCGAGGGAGTCGGCCTGCGGCAGTTGTGCTCCGCGACCATGCGGCGCAATGCGGAGCAGCCGGAGATCGTACGGCTCTTCACCGTGCTCGAGGCCGAGTCGCTGACGCCGAGCCATCCCGCGCACGCCTACTTCGCCAAGCGGCAGAAGCAGGCGACAGCGGCCTTCGCGTCCCTGGCCAAGGGCCTCAGCGACCGTCCTGAATCCCTCGCCCGGCACATCATGGCGATGATGGACGGCCTGCAGATCCAATGGCTGCGCGCGCCGGAGACGTTCGGCCTGGTCCGGGAATGGGAGGCCGCCGCCGAGGTGCTGTTCGGCGCACCGGAAGGTGATGCGCGTGGGCAGGAACGGCAGCGGAAGCGGAGCGACTGACCGAACCGACGCCACGCGGTGGGTCAGCGCGGGAAGGTGATCTCCCGTTTGAGGATCTTGCCGCTGGCGCCCTTCGGCAGGGCGTCGAGGAAGAGAATCTCGCGCGGATACTTGTACGGGGCCACGCGGTCCTTGACGAACTGCTGGAGTTCGGTGGGGTGTTGCCCGGCGCCGGGGCGCAGGACCACCGCGGCGGCGATGTCCTCGCCGAGGGTGTCGTGGGGGATGCCGAGGACGGCGGCTTCCAGGATGTCGGGGTGTTCGTAGAGGACTTCCTCGATCTCGCGCGGGTACACGTTGTAGCCGCCGCGGATGATCATGTCCTTCTTGCGGTCGACGACGAAGAGGTAGCCGTCCTCGTCCTCGCGCACGAGATCGCCGGTGCGCAGCCAGCCGTCCACGATGGTCTCCGCCGTCGCCTCCGGAAGGTTCCGGTAGCCCTTCATCACGTTGTGGCCCCGGACGGCCAGTTCGCCGGTCTCGCCGCGCGCCACCGGTGTGCCGTCGGGGCCTATGACCTGGACCTCGACCCCTTCGATGGGGGTGCCCACGGAACCGGGCTTGCGCGGCCGGTCCGGGTGGTTGAAGGAGACCACCGGTGAGCACTCGGACATGCCGAAGCCCTCCAGGATCGCGCAGTCGAACTGCTTCTCGAAGGCGTGCAGAACGGGAACGGGCAGGGACGCACCGCCGGACACGCACAGTCGCACCGACGAGGTGTCCGTCCCGTCGGGCCGCTGCAGCAGGGCGGCGTACATCGTGGGAACGCCCTCGAAGACGGTCACCTGGTCCCGCTCGATCGCGCGCAACACCTCCGCCGGGTCGAACCTCGGGACGAGCACCAGACACGCGCCCTGTCTGACGGCCGCGTTCATCGCGCAGCCCTGCCCGAAGATGTGGAACAGGGGCAGACAGCCCAACACCACGTCCTGCTCGGTGAGGTGGAAGAGCCGGGTGACCACCTCGACGTTGCGCGCGAGGTTGTCGTGCGACAGTTCCGCGCCCTTGGGGCGGCCGGTCGTACCCGAGGTGTAGAAGATGGCGGCCGTCGCGTCATCGCTCCGCTCGGCGACCGTGGTCAGCGGCTCGTAGGACCCCGCACCGGCTGTCGCGTCGGCCACGTCGACGCGGACCAGGCGGGTGCCGGTGGCCTGTGCGGCCGGTTCCGCCTCGGACAGGGAGAGGTCCGTCGTGAAGAGGCGGACCGCGCCGGAGTCGGTCAGGTAGTACTCGATCTCCCGCGCCTTGAACAGCGGGTTGACGGGGACGACGATGCCGCCGGCCCGCAGGATGCCGTAGTAGAGGATGACGAAGGCAGGCACGTTCGGCAGCATCAGTCCGACCCGGTCGCCGGGGCGCAGTCCGTCGGCGGCCAGGGACGCCGCGACCCGTGCGGACATGTCGTCCACCTCGGCGTACGTCCAGGTCCGCTCGCCCAGCCGCAGGGCGGGCCGGTGAGGATGACGTGCGGCGGCGAGCACGACGTTGTGCGCCAGGTTTGCCATGATCTACAGCTCCTCGATGGGGCGGCGGCCAGGGTCCGTCCCGGGATGGTTGCACATCCCTGTGCAGGCAGGCGTGTGCCGTGTTCCGGATCACACGCCACGGGCCGCGGTGTTCGCGGAGCGCGCTCGGCGCAGCGAACGGGAAGCGCTTTCGAGCCATTGCGTGGGAGCGCTTCCATGGCCGTCGTGTCCATGCCACGATGCTTCGGGCGTTACCCGTTCCGAGGGGCGAGGCGTGTGGATTCCGCGTGCGCGCGCCATGGTCGCTCCTCCCAACTCCCTTGGCGCCCAAGCCTGTTCCCCCGAGCAATTCCTCCTGCTGACGGATGGGGCAAGGACGTGTCCACGACTGCCGGCAACACCGCACACCGCCCGAGGAGAACGCTGCGCAGGCTGCTGGTGGCGCTCCTCGGAGCACTGCCGTTACTCGCCGCCGCACTCTTCGTCGCGCCCGCCGCTTCGGCCGCACCCGCGGCCCCGGCCCGCACCGAAGCCGCCGCCGCGGCCCTCACCGAAGTGACGAACTTCGGCACCAACCCCAGCAATCTGCAGATGTACCTGTACGTGCCGAACAGCGTCACCGCGCACCCCGCGGTCGTGGTGGCCGTGCACTACTGCACCGGCTCCGGCCCGGCGATGTACTCCGGCACCGAGTACGCCTCGCTGGCCGACCAGTACGGCTTCATCGTCGTCTACCCGTCCGTCACCCGCGCCAGCAAGTGCTTCGACGTCTCCTCCCCGCAGGCCCTGCACCGCGACGGCGGCAGCGACCCGGTGGGCATCAAGTCGATGGTCGACTGGGTCACCCGTACGTACAACGCGGACACCAGCCGGATCTTCGCCACCGGGATCTCCTCCGGCGCGATGATGACCAACGTTCTGCTCGGCGACTATCCCGACGTGTTCGCGGCGGGCGCCGCGTTCTCGGGTGTGCCGTTCGGCTGCTTCGCCACCACCGACGGCTCCGAGTGGAACAGCGCGTGCTCCGGAGGCACGGTGATCCACACCCCGCAGGAGTGGGGCAACCTCGTACGCGGCGCCTACCCCGGCTACACCGGGCCCCGGCCGCGCATGCAGGTCTGGCACGGCACCGAGGACGCGACCCTGACGTACCCGAACTTCGGGGAAGAGATCAAACAGTGGACCAACGTCCTCGGCGTCAGCCAGACGCCGTCGGCCACCGACACGCCCCAGTCCGGCTGGAACCGCACCCGCTACGGCTCCACAGGCGACCGCGCCCCCGTGGAGGCGATCAGCCTGCAGGGCGTCGGACACAACCTGTACACGTGGGGGATGGGGGCCCGCGTCCTCACGTTCTTCGGCCTCGACGGCGGCGGCACCGTGCCCCAACCCCCGGCCGGCGCCTGCAAGGTGACGGTCACCACCAACGCCTGGAACACCGGTCTGACCGCCTCCGTGACCGTGTCCAACACCAGCACCTCGGCCGTCACCGGCTGGAAGCTGGGCTTCACCCTGCCCTCCGGCCAGACCATCACCAACGGCTGGGGCGCGACCTACGCCCCCGCGAGCGGCGGCGTGTCCGCCACCGACGCCGGTTACAACGCCTCGATCGCCCCGGGTGCGAGCGTCGGCATCGGCTATCAGGCCACGCACACCGGCAACAGCGCCGCACCCACCGCCTTCACCCTCAACGGAACGGTCTGCACGGTCACATGATGCCGAAACCGCTGCCGAAGCGCTTCTCGCGCGAGGTACCGCTCGTCCACCTCCTCACCGTCTGCATCCTCGCCCTCGCCCTGGTCTGGACGTCCTCCGCCGTCCAGGCCACGGGCGGGAGCCCGGCGCCGGGCCGGAGCTGGGTGAACACCTGGACGGCGATGCCGCAGCTCACCGAGCCCGCCAACCTGCCGCCCGCGCCGTTCACCGGGAGCGACGCCACGCTCGTCGACACCACGCTGCGCCAGACCGTTCATGTCTCCACCGGCGGCACCCGGGTCCGGCTCCGCTTCTCCAACACCTTCGGCGGGACCCCGCTGCCCCTCACCGCGGTGACGGTGGCGCTGCCGTCGCAGGGGCGGGCCGGTGTCAGCGCCGTCGAGGCCGGTTCCGTACGACGGGTGACGTTCGCCGGGCGGGCCTCCGCGACCGTACCGGCGGGGGCCCAACTGGTGTCCGACGCCCTGGACTTCGACCTGCGGCCGGGGTCGAATCTGACGGTCACGGCCTACCTGGCCGAGGGGCAGGCGTCGCTGGCCCTCACCTCCCACCCGGGCTCCCGCACCACCTCGTACCTCCTCAAGGGCGGCGACCACACCGAGGACGCCGACCTGCCGCAGGCGACCCCGGTCGACCACTGGTACCTGCTCAGCGACGTCGAGGTCCTCTCCCGCCCCGGCACCGCGGCCGCCGCGGTCCTCGGTGACTCCCTCACCGACGGCCGCGGCTCCACCACCAACGCCAACAACCGTTGGCCCGACCAGCTCCTGGACCGGCTCCGGGCCCACCCCGCCACCACCGACGTCGCGGTCCTGAACCAGGCGGCCGGCGGCAACCGCGTCCTCAACGACGGCCTCGGCCCCAACGTCCTCGCCCGCCTCGACCGCGACATCCTGGCCCGCAGCGGAGTCGCCTGGCTGATCGTCTTCGAGGGCGTCAACGACATCGGCACCGCCGACGCCACCGAGGCCGCCCAGCGCCGGGTCGCCACCGAACTGACCGCCGCCTACGACCAGATCGTCGTCCGGGCGCACGCCCAGGGCATCCGTGTCTACGGCGCGACCCTGCTGCCCTTCGGCGGCAACACGCCGTACGACGACGCGGGCGGGCTGCGCGAGTCGACGCGGCAGACGGTCAACAGCTGGATCCGCACCAGCGGCCGCTTCGACGCCGTCATCGACTTCGACCGCGCGGTACGCGACCCGGACAACCCCCGGCGCCTGCTGCCGACCCTCCAAGTCGGCGACTGGCTGCACCTCAACCCCGACGGCTACCGGGCGCTGGCCGCCGCCGTACCCCTGGGGCTCTTCCCCGACAGGAAGTGAGGAGCACGGCGGCCCTGTCCGGTGAGGGCGCGGCCGCCGTCCGCACGGCCTGACGCGCATAGCATTTCCTCCGTCCGCAGCAGGACCCGAGGAGGAACATGAACGCCGTCACCGGATTCGAGCACGTTCCCACCACCACCCTCGCCGATGTCGTGGGACGCGCGCAGGTCATGGACATCGGCCTACGACCGCTGTGGTCCCCGCCGCCGCGCGTGGCGGGCCCGGCGTTCACCGTGCGGTGCGCTCCCGGTGACAACCTCATGCTGCACGCGGCCATCTACCGCGCGGCGCCCGGCTCGGTCCTCGTGGTCGAGACGGGCGGCGACGTGGACTACGCGCTCGCCGGCGGAAACGTCTGCGCGATCGCCCAGCGCCGGGGGATCGTCGCCCTTGTGGTCGACGGCGTGATCCGCGACCTCGCCGAGGTGCGCGAGCTGGGCTTTCCCGTGTTCGCCCGCGGAATCATCCCCGTGCCGGGGGTGAAGAAGGCCGTCGAACCGCTCAACACCCCGGTGCGGTGCGGCGGTGTGACCGTGCACCCCGGCGACATCGTCGTCGCCGACGAGGAGGGCGTCGCCGTCACTCCCGGCGCCCGCCAGGAGGAGGTGCTGCGTGCCGCCCGGGCCGCGTTGGCGAAGGAGGCCGACGAAACCCTCGACGCGTGGGAGGCGGCACACCGGGCCCGCGTCGACAGGCTTCTGGCCGACAACGGCTTCGAGGACTGAGCCACGTCGAACCGGGCGCCGCCGGCATCGCTCAGGGCCCGGCGTCGCTGCGGGCCGTCCGTAGGTCCGCGCTCGACAACGTCATCGGGCTCGCGGTGAACGCCCGTACCCGGATGCGCACTCCGGGCCGCGGCAGCGGGAACCGGCCGTCGGGCGGCCGGAGTTGGTACCGCGCCGTGGCGTGCCCCTCCAGCGTGGCCGGACCTGCGACCAGCGTCCAGAAGCGGTTCATGCCCTGCCCCGTGGTCAGCGTGAAGTGCGGGCGCAGGGCCGAGTCGCCGGCGTTCGTGATGCGCAGGGTGAGTTCCGTCAGGGCGCCGTGGGAGCGGTGCGTGCCGAGGACCCGCATGCGCAGCGGTGGCGCCCCCGTCGCCGCCACCGTGACGGCCACCAGCGACGGGCACAGCAGGAGCACGACCGTCGCGAGCCGGGCCCGGCGGCGCCCCGGCCCGTCCAGGAAGGCGGGCCGCGGCTGCCACGCGGTGGTGAACGACGTCGGCGGCGCGGTGACGGCCGCGGCCAGCCACAGCGGGGTCATCAGCAGGTAGTAACCGTCCTGGGAGCGCGTCGCCGCGAAGAACGCGCACCACGGCAGCACCGTGGCGGCAGGGCCCAGCCGCCGTACGAAGAGGACGAAGAGCGCCAGCAGCGCGGCGGCCAGCAGCAGACTCGCGTGGGAGTACCAGACGAGCCGGTCGCTGCCGTCGGTGAAGTAGAGCGAGAGGCCCACCAGGCCCTGGCCGTGGATGACGGCGCCCTGGGTGAGCGGGAGCGCGATGCCGGAGAACCAGGCACTCGGCTCGCTCACCAGGAAGTAGGCGTTGACCAGCAGCCAGGTCGCCGCGGCGACGCCGACGATCCGCCCCACGGCGGCCGCGGCGCCGCGCGGCCCCAGCTCACCACGGCGCAGTGCGTAGACCCCGGCGAGCAGGAACGGCGCGAGAAACCAGGGGAGTTGCTGCGCCGCACACGCCGCGCCCAGACAGGCCGCCCGCACCCAGTCGCCGCGCCCGCCGCCGCCCAGCCGTGGCCAGCCCGCCACCACCGGGATCAGCAGGGCGAGCGCGACCACCGCCGGATAGCCGAGCCGGGCGTAAGTCGGCAGCAGGCCGAAGCCGAGGCAGACCAGTGTGGCCGCCGAGCGCCACGGCGTGGGCAGCAGCCGCCACATCACGATCGTCCCCACGACCAGCGCACCCGTGCTGACCAGCGTCGCCGCGGCCGCCCCGTGGCCCAGCCACAGCAGGGGCGCGGTCAGCAGCACGGACAGCGGCGGATAGCCGTACGTGAAGTCGTAGCCGCCCGTCACCGTCGGGGTGAGCGCGACTCCGTGGCCGAAGAGCCAGGGCCACGGCTGCCCGTAGACCGGGTGACCGGAAAGGAGCTGGTGGGCGGCCTGCGTGGTGAGGACCGCCTCGTCGCTGCCGGCGTGCCTCATGGCGTACGCGCACAGCGTCAGCGTCACGGCCGTCACCAGGACGACCAGGTCGAGGCGGGCCAGCGTACGGCCGCCGCGCACGACCAGGGCCAGGACGCCGGTCACGAGAATGCAGGCGTAGCAGAGCGAGATGGCCGCGGCCACGACGGGACGGTGGCTCGCGGCCTGCACCCAGATGTCGCGCGTGCCGATGAACAGGCTGATGTCGGCGAGCAGGGTCAGGACACGGTGCCACTGCGCCGGGGTCTCGTCCGGCGTCCACTTCCGCGCGGGGTTCCACCGAGCGGTGGGCGAGGGCCTTGTCTCTGCCAAGTACACGGCAGGGGACGCTAATTCCCGCAGGTGAGCGGGGTGTGGCCGGACGTGAAAAGTCCGGTGTGAGGCTGGTAAGAAGCGCGGGCCCGGCGGAGCCGCCGCCCCGCCGGCCCTTGTGTCAGGCGTTGGAGAGGGCCACCTCGGTCGATTTGATGAGCGCCACCACGGGGGTGCCGGCGGTCAGACCGAGCTCCGCGACCGCGTCCCTGGTGATCGCGGAGGTCAGCTCGCCGCCCGTGACGTCCACCTTGACGCGGGCCATGGCGCCGCCGGTGGCGACGTCGGTGACCGTGCCAGGGAGCTGGTTGCGGATGCTCACCCCGTCCACCGGGCCGACGGCCAGGGACACCTCCGTCGACTTGACCAGGGCGCGGACCTTGGAACCCGGGGCGAGCCCCAGGTCCTCGACGGCCTCCAGGGTGATGGCCGCGGTCACGTCCTGGCCCCCGTCGAGACGGACCCCGACCGTCGCCATCACCTCGCCCGGGGTGACGGTCGTGACGGTGCCGGGGAGCTGGTTGCGGATGCTCAGGCTCATGAGGGACGCCTCGATTGCGGAGGAAGGTGCCGGTTTTGCTCAATTATGTACACGTCTCAGTACACGTCGCGCACATACCGCTTGTCCGCCGCGAGTTGCTTCACGTACGCGGCGGCCTCCGCCTCGCCGAGCCCGCCGTGCGCGACGGCGATGTCCCGCAGCGCCCGGTCGACGTCCTTGGCCATACGGGAGGCGTCCCCGCACACGTAGAAGCGGGCGCCGTCCTGGAGCCAGTGCCACAGCTCGGGCCCGTGTTCACGCATCCGGTCCTGGACGTAGACCTTGGCGCGCTGGTCGCGGGAGAACGCCGTGTCCAGCCGGCTGAGGGTGCCGTCCTGCCTGAAGGCCGCCAGCTCGTCCTCGTAGTAGAAGTCGGTGGCGCGGTGCTGCTCGCCGAAGAACAGCCAGTTGGGCGCCCGGTGCCCGAGCGCCCGCCGCTCCTGGAGGAACCCGACGAACGGCGCGACTCCGGTACCGGGACCGACCATCACCATCGGCGTCGACGGATCCGCCGGCGGCCTGAAGTGCGGCGACCGCTGAACGAAGACCGGCACGGCGATGTCCGCCTCGGCGTCGGCGAGAAACGGTGAGCAGACCCCGCCCCGGGGTTGTCCGAGCAGGTTCTCGTACCGTACGACGGACACGGTCAGTGACACGCGGTGCGGATCGACGAGCGGGCTCGACGAGATGGAGTACAGGCGCGGTTGGAGCCGCTTGAAGACTCCCGCCCACTCCTGCGCCGAGGCGCGCACGGGATGCTCGGCCACCGCGTCGACGGCCTGCCGCCCCCAGGACCACTGCGCCAGCCCGTCCTTGTTGTCGGGCCGCAGCAGCTTCTTCAACTCCCGGTTGTCGTGGACGCGTTCGGAGAGGAAGCGAAGCAGGTCGGGGGTGATCCTGGTGATGTCGAGGTGCCGCTCCAGAGCCTCGGCGAAGGGAACTTCACCAACTCCACCGACATCTACGGCAGTCGACCGGTCGATCCCGGTCACCGCGAGCCATTCCTCCACCAGTCGCGACGAGTTGACCGGCCGCACACCGAGCGCGTCACCCGTCTCGTACGACAGTGATGTTCCGCTGGTGTCGAAGGTGAACCGGCGGACCTCCTTGCCCGCACCGGGACGACTGAGCAGCCGGTTCCCGGCGAGGCGGACGGTGGCGGGCGCGGGCTTCGGGGCCCGGGGCGCCGGTGGTGGGGCCGGCGCTGCCACCTCGGCCGGGAGCGCCGACGGGGGCGCGGTCCCGGCCGAGCCCAGCGCGCCGATCACCTCGTCGAGCCACGCGTCCGCGGAGGGTTCGTAGTCCGGCTCCAGGTCCGTACGGGGCGCGAGGCGTACGGCGCCCAACTCGTCCAGGCGCGCGTCCAGTCGGCGTCCGTGGCCGCAGAAGTCGGCGTAGGAGGAGTCCCCGAAGGCCAGCACGGCGTAGCGCACCCCGTCGAGGCGGGGGGCCTCCCGCCCGGACAGGGTGTCCCAGAAGCCGGAGCCGTTGTCGGGAGCGTCGCCGTCGCCGAACGTGCTGGTGATCAGCAACAGGTCGGCGCCTCGCGGGAGTCGGGCCAGATCCGTCTCGTCCATGCCGGCGAGGCTCGCGCGATGCCCGGTCGCGGCGAGTCGCTCGGCGGTGGCCACCGCGAACTCCTCGGCGTTGCCGGTCTGCGAGGCCCACAGCACCATGACCTCGCGTACGTCCTGCCGAGTGGCCGGCTCCGCCGACCGGGAGTACAGGCCGGCGAGGACACCGTTGACCCAGAGGGCGTGATCGGGGCTGAAGGGGGCGTCCGCGGGGAGCACGGGAACGCCGGGGGCACCGGAGCCGAGCCCCGCGAGGAAGCCGGTGAGGTACTGGCGCTCCTGGGCGGAGAGGACGGGTGGCGAGACCGGCTCCAGGCCGAACACCGCGGCCCCCGGGCTCACTTGAGCCGCCCCGGCGTTCGCGACCCCCGCCAGGACGACCTCGCCCACCGGAGCCGCGGCGGACGCGAACGGAGCCGCAACCGATGCGGGCGCAGTCGCAGCGGGTGCGGGCGGAGAAGGCGAGGAGACCCGCGCCACCGCCACCGCACACACCTTGAACCCGGGCTGGAACGACACCGGATCCACCGCGTCGCTGGTCACCGCGTTGATGCTCAGGTACTCGCCGAACAGGTCGTTCCAGTGGAAGGGAGCGAACAGGCACCCGGGCCGCACCCGGTCGGTGACGACCGCGGGCAGCACGGCCCGCCCCCGCCGCGAGGCGACCTCCACCGAGTCGCCCTCCGCGACGCCCAGCGCGGCCGCGTCCCGCGGATGCACCTCCACGAACGGCCCGGGATTCAGCTTGTTGAGCTTGGCGACCCTGCCGGTCTTCGTCAGCGTGTGCCACTGGTGCTGCACCCGCCCGGTGTTGAGCACGAACGGGAAGTCGTCGTCCGGCAGTTCCTCCTCGGGCAGGTGCGGCCGCGCGAAGAACACGGCACGTCCGCTGGGCGTGGGAAACGCCAACTCACCCCCGCCGCCGCCCACATACCGGATCGGATTGCGCGCGGGACCGTCCTCCTCGGCCGACGGCCACTGCACGGGCGTCTCCCGCAGCCGCTCGTAGGTGACACCCCGCAGGTCGTACCCGGTCCTGGGGTTCCAGGCCTGCTTGATCTCCTCGAAGACCTGCTCGGCGCTGTCGTAGGAGAACCCCTTCTCGTACCCCATCTCGCAGGCGACGGCCGCGATGATCCGCCAGTCCGCCCGTGCCTCCCCGGGCGGTTCGACGGCCGGCCGCGCGAGGGTGAGCGTGCGCTCGCTGTTGATGAGGACGCCCTCGGTCTCGGTCCACAGCGCGCCCGGGAGCACGACATCGGCGTACGCGTTGGTCTCGGTCTCCGCGAAGACGTCCTGCGTGACGACGAACTCGGCGGCTTCGAGGCCCTCGATGACCGTCCTGCGATTCGCCACCGAGGCAACGGGGTTGGTGCAGATGATCCAGCAGGCCTTGATCTCGCCGTCGGCCATTTTCCGGAACATCTCGACGGTGCCCTTGCCGACCCCGTCGGCCCGGATCGTGTCCGGCGGCAGCCCCCACAACTCCTCGGTGAACGCCCGCTCCTCGTCGACGAGCACGGACCGCTGGCCGGGCAACCCCGGGCCCATGTAGCCCATTTCGCGTCCGCCCATCGCGTTCGGCTGCCCGGTCAGCGAGAGCGGGCCGCTGCCCGGGCGGCAGATCGCCCCCGTCGCGAGGTGCAGGTTGACGAGCGCGTTCGTGTTCCAGGTGCCGTGCGTGGACTGGTTGAGGCCCATGGTCCAACAGCTTGTCCACTCACCGGACTCGGCGGCCTGCCCGATCAGGCGCGCCGCCTCCCGGATGTCGTCCTCCGCGATTCCGGTGAGGTCGGCGACGACGGCCGGCGGATAGTCGGCGAGGAACTCGGGCATCGCCTCCCAGCCCTCGGTGTGCTCGGCGATGAAGCCGGGATCGGTGTGGCCGTTCTCGTGCAGCAGGTGCAACAGCCCGTTGAGCAGCGCCAGATCGGTCCCCGGCCTGATCTGCAGGAACAGATCGGCCTTGACGGCGGTCGCGGTGCGCCGCGGATCGACGACGATCAGCTTGGCGCCCGCCTTGACCCGCTCCATGAGCCGCAGGAAGAGGATGGGATGGCAGTCGGCCATGTTCGAGCCGATGACGAGAAAGAGATCCGCCCGGTCCAGGTCGTCGTACGATCCCGGCGGACCGTCGGCGCCCAGCGACAGCTTGTATCCCGCACCCGCACTCGCCATGCACAGCCGGGAGTTGGACTCGATCTGGTTGGTCCGCACGAACCCCTTGGCCAGCTTGTTCGCCAGATACTGCGCTTCCAGGCTCATCTGCCCGGAGACATAGAAGGCGACGGCGTCCGGACCGTGCTCGTCGATGATTCGGCGCAGCCGGCGCGCGGTCTCCCGGATCGACGCGTCCACCGGGGCGGGTACCGGCTCCTCGCCCCGGTCGTCCCGGACGAGGGCGCTGGTCAGCCGGCCGGGCGCGGCGAGCATCTCGGCGGTGGTCGCGCCCTTGGTGCACAGCCGGCCGGCGTTCGCCGGGTGGGCCTTGTCGCCGGACGCCTTCAGTACCGTACGCCGCCCGTCGGGGCCCAGGCCGATGTCGAGGAGCATGCCGCAGCCCACGCCGCAGTACGAGCAGACCGTCCGCACCGTGCGTATCTCGGCATCGGCGCCGACCCTCCGCGGGCCCTGTGCGGCCACGGGCAGCCCCTCTCCGACCGGAAACGCTGACGTCGGCCGGTGCCGGCCGACGTCACCGGACGTCGTCCGACGTCCTCTGTTGTCGCCGAGCGTACGAATTGCCCGTTACGCGGATGTCACATCGTTCGATCATGAGGGGTTACGCCGTCTGCACAGCCGCCCTGCGGCCGATGTGAGGCCGAGGCGTGGCGGACCGTGTCGCTGTTGGGCCGAACGGGTGACCATGCGTAAGAATGCACCGTGCAGATATTGAGTGCGAGCCAGGACGGGGTGGGCCAGTGAACAGCCACGACGTCACCGATGAGCAGTGGGAAGGGCTCGCCCAGGTCGTTCCCTTGCGCGGCCGGGACGCCTGGCCCTCGGCGGTCGGTCACCGGTCGATCCCCGAAGCCGAGACCGAGACGCGGCGCCGTTTCGTCGTCCTGCGGATCAATGTGTTCGCGGACGCCCGCGAGGTCGCCGAGACGCTGATGGCGGGCATTCCCGTCCTGCTCGACCTGACCAGCGCGGAAACCGAGGTGGCCAAGCGGGTCCTGGACTTCAGCACGGGCGTCGTCTTCGGTCTCGCGAGCGGCATGCACCGCGTCGACCGGAACGTGTTCCTGCTGACACCGCCTGGCACGGAGGTACGGGGGCTGATGGAAGGCGCGGGGATCCCGGAGAGGTAGCCCAGAGGTCCCCGGGGGCGGTCCCCGAGGCCCGGTCTCCGGTGTGCGGGTCGCTCGATCGTAGGAAGGTCACCAAGACGGAACGGTTCGCCTTTCTGCGGCGGCCTACCGTCCGGATATGACTCTGACATCTCCGGAGGCCCCCGCCGGGCCCGGGGCGCGTCCGGACCGGCCGAGCATCACCGAGCTGAGGCTCGCCGCCTTCGCCGGGCACCGGCGCGCCAGGTTCCCGCTCGGACCGCTCACCCTCTTCGCCGGGCCCAGCGGCAGCGGCAAGACCGGTGCCCTGCGGGCGTACGAGGCGCTGGCGCGACTCGGCGGCGGCGCCGGACTCCACGAGGTGTTCCCCGACCCGGTCGCGTACGTTCCCGAACGGGCCCGCCCCGACGCCCAGCGGCGCCGCGGCTTCCGCATCGGCTGCACGGCCGACGGCCCCGAAGGACCCGTACGGCTCGACGTCGCCGTACAGGCCGAGCCCGATCTGCGCATCGTGGGTGAGCGGCTGACGGCGGGCGGCCTGGTCCTCCTGGAGACCGCGTTACGGGACCCGGAACGTCCCGTCGTCCAGGCGGCCTGGCACACCGCCGGCCTGCCCCCGGTGACCCGGGGACCGCTTCCCGACGACCGCCTCGGCACCGCGCTGCTGCCGCTGCGCGTCGCGGGCCGCACGGACGGGGAGCGCCAAGTCCTCGCAGCCGCCGAGCAGATGGTGGTCGCGCTGCGGTCGGTCTTCGCCTGCGACCCGGTCCCCGACCGCATGCGCGCGGCCGTTCCGCTCGGTGCGGGACGGCTGCTGCGCGGCTGCGACAACCTCGCCGAAGTGCTGTGGCGCACGCGGTCGGAGTGCAGCCGACGGCACGGGCAACTGGTCGCGGCGGTACGGGCGGGATGCGCCGGGCCGGTCACGGAGGTGTTCGCCGAGCAGTGGGGGGACAGCAGGGTCCGCGCCCTCCTCGACCGGGGCGACGGCATCCGGACACCCCTCGGACTTCTCGGCGACGGGGAGCTGCGATACCTGGCGCTTGCCCTCGTCCTGCTCACCGGCCCCGGAGTACTGGAGGTCGACCAGGCCGGAGAGGTCCCGGCGGCTCTGCAGACACTGACGGTCCTGGCCGACGGCCTCGACCGCGGCCTGGACGTCCGGCAGGCGGGGGAACTGGTCCGGCTGGCGGTACGGATGTGCGAGCGCGGGCACATCCGGCTCGTGGGCACGGTGAGCGATGCCCCGGCGGCGGAGGCGGCCGGGGCGACGGTGGTACACCTGAGGCCGTGACAGAACTGGACGTAGCGAAGCTGCAGCGCAGGCTGGCCGAGTTCGCCGCCGCACGCAACTGGCAGCCCTACCACACCCCCAAGAACCTGGTCGCCGCGCTGAGCGTGGAGGCGTCCGAACTCGTCGAGATCTTCCAGTGGTTGACCCCGGAGGAGTCGGCGCGCGTCATGGACGACGCGGACACCGCGCACCGCGTCACGGACGAGGTGGCCGACGTCCTGGCGTACTTGCTGCAGCTGTGCGAGGTGCTCGGCATCGACCCGTTGTCGGCCCTCGATGCGAAGATCGACCGGAACGAACGGAGGTTTCCGGCACCGGAGGGGCCGTGAAAGGCCGCGAGGGGTCGTGAGGGGTGCGGGTAGCGGGGCGTTGAGTAGCGCCGGGTAGCGGGGCGTTGAGTAGCGCCGGGTAGCGGGGCGGCGAGTGGCGCGGGTAGCGGGGCGGCGAAGGCCTGGCACCTGATTCGGTCACTCTCCGGAGTTACGAAGTTGTCCACACCCGACTTCTTGTCCACAGAATTCGGGCTACCTCTGGCTTTTCGTCGCATGGAAGCTCACTCTGGGTAGTGGACAACGGAGTTCGGGCGGACGCGCGACAACGCGTCGGGACAGAGCGGGGGCAACGCGTGGACGCGATGCGGCTCATCATGGTGAGCAGGGATGCCCTGGCGGGGAGCGGCGACGCACCGGAGGTCATGGCGGAGGTCTGGCAGGCACAGGCCCTGGCCCAGGCGATAGGCAGCCGCTTCGCGGTCTCCGGCCCGCCCGAACTCCGCGGCGAGGCCCTGGGCCTGACCGAACTGGCAGGCAGAGGCTGTGGCGTCCTCGAAGCCTCCGCCGCCGACATCAACACCTTACGAGCCGCCCGGCTCACCGAGTTGGGCGACGCCCGCGAGGTCCTCCTCTGCCTCGGCGGCCTCCTCGGCGAGGTCGGCATAGCCCTGGTCGGCGTCGCCTGCGCCGCGGACGACGAGGCGACGTACTGGCAGTGCATGGAGGCGATCGACGCGGCGGACGAGTCGAGGGACCGGGTCCTGGAGATGCTCAGACGCCTGGCAGCGAGAGACCAGGGGAGGGGCTTCAGCGCGTCCGGGGTTTGAGGGCGGGGGCTCGCGATGTTTCTCCGGAACGCTGCCGACGGCCGTCCGGTGAAGATCGTTCCCTCTGCCTGTGGCGGGTGTGGCGGGTGCGTGTTCCGCTTGCTCGTTGACGATGTCGAGGGCGGAGCCGAGCGGGTGTGTACTGGTTGCGGTGGCCGCGGGTTCATCGCTGATAGCGAGGAGTTCTGGGAGGACGCGGATCCTGGCGAGGCGGGCTGTCCGTGCGGGGGCGAGGAGTTCGAGACGGCAGTCGCGTTCGCCCTCGCCGAGGAGGGGTCGGTCCGCTGGGTGACGGTTGGGCTGCGGTGCCAGAAGGACGGTGCGGTGGGGGTCTATGTCGACTGGAAGATCGACTACGGGCCCACGGATCACCTCCTGACCTTGGTCCAGGTCTGCGGAGCGACTGCACGAACGGGCTGGGGGCCGTCGATGCCTCCGAGCTCGATGACACCGCCCCCCGGATCATCAACAACAAGGGGGAAGTCATGCCGGACCGAAGACTGGAGGCCCCGGTGCGGAGCCACGAAGACGGGAACGGGGGGAGGAGGAGCCCTCTCAGACCTGGCCGACGGAGCCGGCGTCCACCCCCGAGCTCTCGGTCCCCGGCCGCCCCGTAGAGGACTGCAGATCCGCGTCGAGCTGCGACAGGTCCGCGTTCAGTGCCGCCATCAGCTCCTCCATCTGCTGGAGCAGCCCCTTCGGCGGTGCGGGCACGGTCTGCTGCGGCGCGGCTTCTTGGGACATGACGGCCTCCTCGGCCTGTGGCCCCGTGAGAGGGCCGGCGCGGGTGACGCCCCGGCAACCGCCGGCGACGGGATGGCCGGGCGGTCCGGCTCCGCACGAGCCAACGATCATCGCCGACCGCGGTCACTGGCACGGACCCGCTGCGCACACGCGGTTGACGGATTTCACCCGACCGGGGTCGGGAGGGCTCGGCGGGACCGATGGGGTTGACCGGCAGACGACCGTGCAGGATGGATGTATGGACCTTCGAATTTTCACCGAGCCCCAGCAAGGGGCCACGTACGACACCCTGCTCACCGTGGCGAAGGCCACCGAGGACCTTGGGTTCGACGCCTTTTTCCGCTCTGACCACTACCTCCGCATGGGCTCGGCCGACGGCCTCCCGGGGCCCACCGACGCTTGGATCACGCTGGCCGGGCTCGCCCGGGAGACCAAGCGCATCCGGCTCGGCACGCTGATGACCGCGGGCACCTTCCGGCTGCCCGGTGTTCTCGCGATCCAGGTCGCGCAGGTGGACCAGATGTCCGGCGGTCGCGTCGAACTGGGGCTGGGCGCGGGTTGGTTCGAGGAGGAGCACAAGGCGTACGGCATCCCCTTC
Organism: Streptomyces sp. SAS_270; assembly: GCF_052543295.1. Taxonomy (NCBI): domain Bacteria; kingdom Bacillati; phylum Actinomycetota; class Actinomycetes; order Kitasatosporales; family Streptomycetaceae; genus Streptomyces; species Streptomyces sp. SAS_270. The sequence continues at coordinate 116,310 of NZ_JBMNDS010000010.1, read as the reverse complement.
CCGAAGGAGAAGTTCGCCCGTCTGGAGGAGCAGCTGGCGATCGTGACGGGACTGTGGGCGACCGAGGTGGGCCAGACGTTCAGCCACCACGGCACCCACTACGACCTGACCGACTCGCCCGCCCTGCCCAAGCCCGCCCAGGCGAAGGTCCCGGTCCTCATCGGCGGTCACGGCGCGACCCGCACTCCCCGGCTCGCCGCCCTGTACGCGGACGAGTTCAACATGCCCTTCGCCTCGATCGAGGACAGTGAGCGCCAGTTCGGCCGGGTTCGCACCGCGGCAGAGGAGGCGGGCCGCAAGGGCAGCGACCTGACGTACTCGAACGCAGTGGTGGCCTGCGTCGGCAAGGACGCCGACGAGGTGTCCCGGCGGGCCGCCGCGATCGGCCGCGACGTCGAGGAGCTGAAGGCCAACGGCCTGGCCGGCTCCCCGGCCGAGGTCGTCGACAGGATCGGCCGGTACGCGGAGATCGGCTCCCAGCGGCTCTACCTCCAGATCCTCGACCTCGACGACCTCGACCACCTGGACCTGATTTCCTCCCAGGTCATGTCCCAGCTGTCCTGAGGACCTCCCTGCCAGGATCCCGCCGCTGCACAGGTGTGGGGCCGCAGTGCACGCAGGGGCCGTCGCACCCGGGCCAGGGTGAAATTCCCTGGTCGGCGCGGCGAATATCGCCGCCGCGCCGTCGTTGGCCTGGAAACCCGTGCTCGTTGCTGGCTGGCCTCCCATCGCGCTGTTGCTCTCGGTCGAGTTGCTGGCCCACCGAGTCGGCGGTCTGTCGGAGCATCAGTAGCGGTGGCCAGGGGTGCGACGTCGGTGGGGGAGCTGAGCCGGATTCGGGTGATCCGCTGCTGGAACGGGCTCGGCGCATCGACGCGCGGCATCGGGAGTTCCATCAGCGGCCGGTCTCCGCGGACTCATTGCGTAAGGAGCTGCGGGTCGGCGCGGACGGGGCGAGGCAACTGGTTGCTGTCGTGCGTGCCGATCGCAATGGCAGAGGCGCCAGTGGGTGATGCCTGATTCGGCAAGAGTACCGACTCGGTGCAGGACACGGGCGCGTAAGGAGTTCAAGCCCGGACTCGTCATCAGATAACCATGCACCGGGCGTAGGTTGGGGACTTCACGCAGATCCGCGGTACGCAACCCTACGGAACATCCATCTGTACCTGCACCTCAAGACCTACGCGTCGGCCGCTGAGGTTTCGCCGCAGACCAGCGGCTGGGACTGTCGGCATGCCGATGTACATCAGTAAGCAGTTTCGCGAACGGCTTCATGATCTGCTGCTGGATCACGAGGTAAACCGTGCATCGCCGACAGACACTGAAATGTTTCGGCCGTCGTACACTCCTTGAATCAGGGTCGCGGCGATTCTAAGTCTAATTACCCCACGGATGTCTAGATTGATCGGCGCGGGCTTTCCAAGTGAGACCTTGACAGTCTTGATTAGTCGGTCATCGCCGTAGAACGAAACGTTTGCTGGGAGTCCGCTCGCATCTTCGGAATCGCCAATTCCGACCTGTCCAAGGAGTCTTTTTCCAGTTGCCCCCAGGTTGTATTGGTAGTCGTTGGCTCGCCCGCCGACGCAGAAGATGATGACGCTGTGCGGATAGTCGACCCCGGACATGGCGACGTCCGTCCCGTTGCCGGTTCCCACGGAATTTCCAGCGACGGGCGTCAGGTCAGACAAGTAGTTTTTCAGGCTCGTTTGACCGGCTGACTCCCCTGAGCTTGGGGAGGTCGGCTCGCTGTCTGATGGGCTGGGTGGCTCCGAAGTCGAAGACTGGGAAGTGCTGCGCTGAGAGGGCGCGGGCTCGCCTGCAGACGATTTCGGGGATGAGTCTGAAGATGGGAAAATGAAGAATACCAAGGAGAAGATTAGGGCCAGTACGGCTGCGGCAGCACCGGCGATCGTCCAAGCTGCCACCGATCGATGCCCTAAAAAGCCACCGCCCCCGCCCCCGCCTGTGGACACGTGACGCTCCCTTCCGATTTACCTCGCCGAACCTCAGTGCCACCAAGCCCCTTGCGATGAGCGTAGCGCGTTCCTTTCATGATTCTTTATAGAACGGCGCGATTGGCAGGATCATCAACTTCGCGGCTCGTGTAGCCAACCGTGAATCCGGTGGCGTTCCGAACGCTGGAGGGCTCCGGCTGCAGGTCGTGATCTTGGCATAGGCGTCCGCGTTGTCTTTGATCACCTCGGGATGCTCGCTGAATCAAACCGAGCAGGCCCGCCAGCGAATCCCACGGGACCCCTGGTCGGCCAGGATGACCTCAGCAACTGGCGAGTCAGTACAGCCACCTGCGCCCGTGCGCATTACAGATCACATCATCGTGTGGGTGCACAGCTGATAACCAATGACTTTCAATGGGTAGTGCCGTAGGGGCTGGCAACTGGTGATCCTGGGGGTTTGCGGTCCTTATGAGGCCAGAGCCTGAAAGGTCTACCAACAAGCGAGGTGAAGACCTTGAGAACCTCGGTCGTCGCAGCGGCCGCGGACTACAACTGGGTGGCGCTGTCTACTCGTTGGTGACGTTCCACTGGCCCGTGTTTCCGGAGAATCCGCTGTCCATAGCGAACTGTACTTTGGCGACGGTGGAGTTGGTAGGGACCGCGAAGGTGATGAACCCCAACCCCGTGTCAACGGGTGCGAGGGTGACGCTTCCAGGGAAGCCGGGCCCGGCGGTTGTGTTCTCGTATGTGGCGCCGAACTGCTGGCCCTGGGTATCCACGAGCCGTGCGCCGTTGCTGGAGGAGTCGGAATGACGGCGGTGCCGGTGTTCTTCAGCCGTCTTGCCGCTGGAGCAGCCGACAGCTGCCACGATGAGCCCCGCGAGGATGAATGTGAGGGTGCGGCGCATGAAACCTCCCTCGGGAACTCGGCCCCGGGCAGGACACCCTCCAGGATCCTCTCGGCGGAGAGTTCACGCATCTGGATCAGGTGGCAAAGCCCGAAGTGGATGGATGCTGGCTGCCCCACGACGAATAGGGGACTGAAGAACCGCTCGCAGAGTGTGGCTCCAGGAGCTCGCAGCACGACACAGGGAAGGCCTTGAGCGTTCTCTCGCGCGGCCTGTACGCCGATCACCGGAACGGTCTGGTCACGCAGGGAGGCCGAAGAACTCTGCGAAGGTCACCAAGATGGACCCCGGGATCGCTCCCACGACGGCGGTGGTCGACGACTGCGGGGGCTCGGCGCACTGGCTGAGGTGCGAGAAGGCGATCGCCAAGCCCGCTGATCCGGGGGGAAGTGCCCCGTCCAACGACGCGTCCAACCCGCCCAGGCGCCAGGCTTGTTCTGCTGCTTCCACGGCGGACGGAGCTTCGTGATGTCCGTCGTCGTACTGCTCGTCGATCGTCTTCGCTGCTCTGCTTCCTGGCGATTGTGCCGTATTCATTCCGGTCGTCGGGATGGCGTCAATGGCTCGTCGGCCGTCCGGGTCCGCTTGTCAGGTGCTGATTGAGCCGCTGGAGCGTGGTCCAGGCGCCGGGGTCGGTGCCATCGCCGAGGGGGTAGTGCAGGGCCCTTGCGGTTGTGGGTCCTAGGCGGAGCGGGGTTGGTCCGAGGGGTGGGTTCTCGGCGTGAGTGAGGCCGAGGTTGCGTAGGGGAGCGGGGCCGAGGGTGAAGGACACGGGCAGGGGTGGGGATTCGAGGTGGGGCGTGACGGTCAGGTCGCGTCGTGCGGTGTGCAGGGTGGTGAGCAGGGAGGTGAGGCCGTGTCGGGTGGCGAGGGTTTCGGCCAGGTCCGGGAGTGTGCTCAGGGGAACGGGCTCGTCGGGGCCGTAGCCGAGGGCGAGGGTGGTGTGTTCCTCGATGCCTGCGGGGGTGTGGGTGATGCGGGTGGTGGCGATGGCGGGGCGGTCGGGTGTGCCGATCGCGATGAGCCAGGTGGGGGCCGACTGTTGGGCTCGGGTGCGGGCAAGGTCGGTCAACTGCCGTGTGGACCATGGGAGGTTGATGGGTTCGGCGGTGGACCATCCGGTGGGCGGGGCGCCGGTGAAGTGCTGGAAGGCGGTTTCCAGGGCGGTGCCGAGGAGGAGGTCGTCGGTGGCTCGGTGGAGGGTGCGGAGGGAGAGCCGGAGTTGTCGTTCGCCGGATGCGGTGGGGGTGTGGGCTGGCGAGCGGAATGCATCTGCGATGCGGGTTTTGCCGCCGGTGTCAGTGAGGGGGGCGAAGGCGCCGTCCGCCCAATGGAGTTCGGCGCCGGATAGGCCGTCGTAGTAGCCGGAGTCGGGGTGTTGGACGACCCAGCGGTGGGGGTGGCCGCTCAGGGCGAGACGGGTGGGCAGGGTGAGCCGGGCATGGGGCGGGGTGACGATCTGCAGGGCACGCTCAGTGGCGATGGCGGTGCTCAGGGCGTCGGACAGCCAGCTGGTCATGGGGATGAGCGGGCGGTCCTGGATGACCAGGGCGGCCTGATCGGTGAGGACGTCGACGGCGGGTGGTGTGGCTTCGGCGGCCGGGGCCGCGGTGGTGTCGGTGCAGAGGGAGACGGTGTCGGTGTGGGCGGTCTCGGGGGGCCAGACGCTGCCGCCCAGGACGGTGGCCAGGCGGCCGGCGAAGGAGCCGGCCAGGCGTTCGGCCTCCTCGAAGGCGGTGGTGGCGCGGGCTTCGGTCCACCACAGGGGGATGTCGGGGGCCTGGGTGCGCGGGCCGAGCAGGCGGGTGACCTCGCCGGGGACCTGGAGCAGGAGCGGGGCCTCGACGGACAGGAGCGGGTGTCCGGCGGGAGTGCACAGCTGGGTGACGGCTCCGTCGGCGAGGGTGTTGATGCGCAGGTCGGGGCCGCCCGCGTACAGGCCGGCTAGCACGGTGACCGGATCGGGCATCTTCTCGGTGAGGGCGATGACGTCCTTGGTCACGAGTGTCCGGTCTCTTCGGGGACGCCTGCGAGGGCGGTCTGGATGAGCTGGTGGCGGCGACCGCGGCGGACCAGGGTGCCGCGGCCGGGCGGCTGCGGGGAGGCGTACAGGCCGGGGAAGAGCTGGCCTTCGGTGCGGTCGCCGGTCATGACGAGGGCGGTGGTGCCAGTCTCGCGCAGGGTGGTCAGCAGCGGTTCGTACAGGGCGCGGGAGGATCCCGCGACGCGACGGGCGATGACGAAGTGCAGACCGATGTCCTGCGCGGAGGAGACGTACGGGAGGAAAGGGGCCAGGGGCTGTTGGCCCGCAGTGGTGAGGATGTCGTAGTCGTCGACGAGGATGACGATGCGCGGTCCGGTGAACGCGGGTTCGTCGGTGAGGGCATCCGGGTCGGCCGTCTCCGGCAGTCGCTTCTCGAGTTCGGTGGCGATGCCGGTGGCCAGGGCGGCGGCGAGCTTGGCGTTGTGGGCGTAGCCGCCGCGGTACGGCTCGGGGATGGTGCCGCGCAGGCCGCGGCGCGGGTCGAAGACGCCGAAGACGATTTCCTCGTCCGTGTAGCGGGCGGTGAGCTGGTCGGCGATGAGCTTCAACAGGTTCGTCTTGCCGCATTCGTTGTCGCCGAGGATCAGCAGGTGCTGGTCGGTGCCGAAGAGGTCCAGCACGGCTGGAGCGAGGGAGTCCTGGTCCAAGCCGAGGGGGACACGGGTGGGTTCGGCGGCTGGTGGGGGCAGCCGGGCGGTGTCCAGGTGGGTGGGCAGGACCCGTACGGGTGGGGCGAGTTCGCCGTGCCAGGTGGCGCGGAGCGTACGGGCCGCGTCCTGAAGGGCGTCGCCAAGGTGGGCGGGGGAGGCCTGGCCGTCGATGCGGGGCAGCGCGGTGTGCGCGAACAGCTTGCCGTCGGTCAGGACCCGGCCCGGGGTGTCCGGGCCGAGCGTCTCGGAGAGTTTGCGGTCGATGGAGGAGTCGGCGGGGTCGTTGAGGCGCAGTTCGATCCGACTGCCGAACATCGACTGGGTGGCGATGCGGACGTCGTTCCAGCGCAGCATGCCTGCGACGATGTGGATGCCGTAGCCGCCGCCGCGCTTGAGGAGGTCGGCGATGGACTCGTCCAGGTCGTCGAACTCGTCGCGCAGGGTGCCGAATCCGTCGATGAGCAGGACCACGTCGGTAGAGCCGAGCTCGGTGAGCTTGCCCGCGGAGCGCACGGCGCGCAGTTGGTCGACGGAGTCGATGCCGTGGATACGGAAGAGCTCTTCGCGTTGGTGGAGCATGGTGCGGACCTCGGCGACGGTGCGGGTGGCCCGTTCGTGGTCGTTGCGCGAGGCGATCCCGCCGACGTGCGGCAGCCCGGACAGTGCGGCCAGCCCGCCGCCGGTCAGGTCGAGGCCGTAGACGGCGACCTCGTGCGGAGTGTGGGTGAGGGCCAGGGACAGGGCCAGGGTGCGTAGCAGGATGGTCTTGCCAGACTGTGGCCCGCCGATGACCGCGGTGTGGCCGCCCGCGGTGTTCAGGTCGTGGACCCAGGGTCCCTGCCATTGCCGGGCCGGATCGTCCAGCACTCCCAGCGGCACCCGCAGGACGCCATGGTCGGGGGCGAGGTGCAGACCGCGTGGGGAGGCCTGCACCGGGCCGGCTGCCTGGTTCAGGGTGACTGCGTCGGGGAGCGGGGGCAGCCAGATGCGGCGCACCGGCGGTGCGGCGGTGGTGAGTTGCTCGACCATGGTGGACATGACGGTCGGGCCGGTCTCGCGTTCCCGCATCGTCGGCGGCTCGCCCGTCGTCTGCTGCGCCGCCCCGGGTGCGGTGAAGGCGGGATACGTCCAGACGAGCGGCTCGGCGTCGGTTCTCTCGCGTAGAGAAACGGGACCGCGGTAGGCGCCGGAGACGAAGCCCGCCTTGAACCGCTCGTACGTGGAGGTGTCGACCTTCAGATAGCCGAAGCCCGGCAGCGGCGGCAGGTGGAAGGCGTCCATGGTGTCCAGGACCGTACGCGATTCGTCGGCGGAGAAGGTGCGCAGCCCGAGGCGGTAGGAGAGGTAGGTGTCCAGGCCCTTGAGTTTGCCGGATTCGATGCGCTGGCTGGACAGCAGAAGGTGGACGCCGATGGAGCGGCCTATGCGGCCGATGGACAGGAACAGGTCGATGAAGTCGGGCTTGGCAGTGAGGAGTTCGCCGAACTCGTCGATGACGACGAACAGGTGGGGGAGGGGTTCCAGATCGGGCCGCGCGGTGGCGCGCAGGGCGGCGTAGTGGCCGATGTCGGCGACGTTACCGGCGTCCTTGAGGACCTGCTGGCGGCGCGTGACCTCGCCGGCCAGGCTGGTGTGGACGCGTTCAACTAGTCCGGCCTGGTTCTCCAGGTTGGTGATCACCCCGGCCACGTGCGGGAGTTGAGTGAACGGGGCGAACGTGGCACCGCCCTTGTAGTCGACCAGCACCATCGCCAGGTCCTCGGGAGCGTGCGTGGCGACGAGCGCGAGGACGAGGGTGCGCAGCAGCTCGCTCTTGCCGGAGCCGGTGGCGCCCACGCACAGTCCGTGCGGACCCATGCCGAGTTCGGCAGACTCCTTGAGGTCCAACAGGACCGGTTCGTGGCGGTCGCTCAGGCCGATGGGTACGCGCAGGAAGTCCCGCTCGCCGCGACGCGCCCACAGCCGTGCGAGATCGAGGGCAGCCGGGTCGTCGATGCCCAGCAGACCGGGGAAGTCCACCGGCCCGGCCACCGGGGTGCCCTCGGCGGCGGACTCCGCCGACAGTCGCAGCGGGGCCAGCAGCCGGGCCAGACCCTCCGCGCCCGGCACGCTGACCGTGTCCGCGGTCCCCCGGCCGGGCGGCGCTTCGGGGGTGCGCAGGTCCTCGACGGTGACCTTCTCGCCGTCAACGGTGATCCGCACACTGACTTGGTCCGGTTCGTGGATCTGCTGCTGAAGCAGGTGCAGCACGGTGATCCCCATGTCAGGCAGGCTCACGGCCTGGTCGGGGCGCGGGAGTTCGGCGGCGGCCTCGCCGTGGGCGTCATGGATGACGAGGAGCCGGTCGGTGAGTTGGAGTGCGTTCCGGTCGGCCAGACCGCGGCGTACCTCGGCGGCGTAGGAGGCGCGTCGACGCAGATCCGCCGCGCTCTGGGCGGCGAGCTGGGCGAGGTCCGGCGCGATCCGCCGAGCGGCCGCAGGTCCGTCTTGCCCCTGCTGCTGAGGGTCGAGGACATGGGGCAGCCACTTGGCCCACTCCCACTGCGCCAGCTCGTCACCGGGCACCGCCAGGGCGAATGCCGCGTCGTCCGGCGCGTGCGTGACGGCGGCCTGGATAAGTAGGGCCCTGGCGATGTTGAGTACGCCGTCCCGGTCGCCGACGATGCTGACGTTGCCTGCCCGGTCCAGGCCGGCGGTGAGAGGAATGTCCGGTGCGGTGGAGAAGCGGTGCTGCAGGGCGCGGGCCTCGTTCAGCATGAACGGGTCCGGCGGGGTGAGCACGCCCCCGACCGAGCTCTGCCCGACTACCAGTTCCTGCACCGGCACGTCCCCCACACCGAGGCGCACCCGCAGGAAGTCCGCGTCCGTGCGGCGGCGCTCCCACAACCGGGCCGGGTCGCGCACCACGTCGTACAGGGCCAGTGGCGGTGGGTTCAGCAGTCGCGCGCTGTCCCGCAACTCCCGTTCCAACTCACCGAGTTGCTCGCGCTGCTCCTCGACGTACTCCAGATAGCGTTCGCGCTGTGTGCGCCGGGTGCGGGCCGCCTTGCCCCGCTGGGACAGGAACAGGGCCACCCCGCCGAGCAGGGCCACGACCAGGACGATCGCGCCGAGCCCGGCGAACTGGCTGTTGCGGATGACGGTCATCATGACGACCGAGCTCATCACCCCGGCCATCGGCAGCAACGCGGTCGCCGCTCGGCCACTGCTGCCCTCGGGCAGATTCGGTGGTGGCTCGATGGCGCGCGGCTCGGCGGGGGACAGCGAGCGGGTGGCACGGGCCGGACGGTGGATCTGCTGCTGGGTCATCGCACCCGCACCGCCCGCGCCATGGCCTCGGCTGCGAGCTGGACGGCGGCCTGCTGAGTGGACTGGCCGAGCATGGCGGTGTGGATAGGGCCTCCCTGGGCCAGATGACGGTCGTAGGGCAGCAGCACTACGGCCACTCCGGACTCGCGTAGATGCGCGACGGCGGTCTTCACATCGAGTGTGGTGTCGGGGGAGTTGGCGCTGAGTGCGACCACGGTGGTGGCCAGCGCCGAGTGCGGCAGTTGGGCCAGCCAGTCCAGGACGGCACGGGTGCCGTTCACGCCCTCGGCGGTCAGCGGCGCGACCACCACCCGGGCGTGGGCGGTGTCCATCGCCGTACGCGCCACGTCGCCGGGCAGGCACTCGCAGTCCACCACCGTCACCGCGAAGTAGCGGCGTAGTGCCAGCGTCACGGTGCGATAGGTGCCGACGTCCAAAGGGGCGCCGACCCGGCCTTGGCCGGCCGGCAGCAGCCAGCCCCCATCCGCCACCGGCACGAGATAGCCGGTGACATCGGTGAGTTGCATGGTCGGGGTGAGGATCTGGGCGACATCCGTGCATGCCCAGCGGACCGACTGGGCTCCCAGGCGCACGGGCAGCGTGCCGAGGGCCGTGTCCGCCTCCAGTGCGAGGACCGGGTCATGCCGGTAGTGGTTGAAAGCGCGGGCCAGCAGGGCGGACACGGTGGACTTGCCCACGCCACCCCGGATTGAGGTCACCGCGATGACCCGGCCGGTTGTCACCGGCTGCTGTATCTCCCGTGCCAGCCGGGATTGCTCGGCCACCTCCTGCGATGCCGAGGCGGTCAGCTTGCGCAGGGCGCGTCCTGTGCGGCGGACCGTGGAATCCCCGTGCTGCGGAGCGCCGAGGGCGTGCGCGAGGCGTGGGTCGACGGTGGGGACGGATTCCGGCGCGGCAATCGGCACGCGCGGGTCCCGTACGCCGCGCTGCCGCGGATCTTGTATGCCCTGTGCCCGCGGATCTTGTAGGCCGCGTGGAACCGGCGGACTCGGCGGCTGCGGCAGTTGGTCGGGACCCTGTGCTGACTGGGCCTGTGCGGTGCCCCGGGGATCGGCTGCCACAGGGGCCTGGGGAGTTGCCGCCGGGGGTGGGACGGGGCGAGTGGCGCGCAGGCCGAGGGTCGGCTCAACTCCTGCGGGAGTCCCGCTGCCGAGTTGTCGTACGAGGTCGCGCTGCCAGTCTGGTTGAGCCATGGCACACCCCTACGCGAACGTGTCGAGCAGACGCCCGTACACACCGAACACCCCGAGCACCAACGGGAACAGGGCGATCACACCAACAGACTCCAGCACGTCTCCGAACCTGCGCAGCCGCACCCGTACGTGCTCGGCGGGCCGCGCGGCCAGTACGACCAGGGGCACGAGCGCCAGCACCACCAGCACGGCCAGTGGTCCCGCCGCACCGGAGTGCATCAGCCACACCGAGACCAGACGTACAGCCACCAGCGAGGCCGCGGCCAAGAGCACCACCACCTCGACGGTCAGCGGGAACGCGCGGGCCCGCAGCGCAAGCACCAAGGTGACCGCCACCGCCGATCCCGTTGTCCACACCGAGACCGAACCCAACATCAGCACGCCCGCGGCGGCAGCCGAAACCGCCAAGACCACGGTGGCAAGCGCCAGCCCACGATGGGTGGCCGCCAGTGCCGAGGACACCTGATACCGGCTCACCGACGCTCCGCCCGAACGCCGGTCGTCCAGGCCCGACAATCCGGACGCCATCAACGCAAGCCGCGGCAGCAGCCCCAACACGATGACGGACACCACCGCCGACAAGGCGGCCGCCCGCGCCGTCGGCGACACCGGCCCGCCGCCCGTCTGCACCGCGAGCGCGGCCTCCCAGCACACGAGCGACCCCGCCAGCGCGGCCGCACCCACCAGACCGCCGCGCCCCAACGGCGAGAACCAGCCCAACAACCCCAACGCCACCACCGCGATCGCACCGACCGCGGCCAGCCGCCCCGCCCCCGTCCACGCGTGCGCGTCACCCAGCGACCAGACCCCGAGTACGCCCAGCACGGCGCCCGCGACGATCAGCGTTGCGGCCAGCGGATACTCCTGGACGCGCCCCAACAGGGCACCGCCCAGCGCCGACACGACGGCGAGGGTGATGAGTCCCGCCCCTGCCGAGGCAGAGGCGAACTCGCCCCGGGCAAGCATGCCGGCCACCAGTGCCCAGAACACGGTGGCCGCCCCCGCCACCACCTGCCGTACCTCGGGCCGCCACCGCCACGCCCGCGTATCCAGATCGGCGGCAGCCTCATCGGCGACGTCATGCACCGCTGGGGCCGACGGCGCGTCCTCCGCCCGGACCAGCCGCAACACCGCACCATCGACCACACCGGCCGACTCCAGCGTGCCGTCCAGCGCCAGTGCCGAGCCGTCCGCGCCCACCAGATACCGCAACTCCGGGCGACTGCCCACCTGGTCGTCCAGCAGCCGCATCACCTCGGGCAACAGCAGACCCACCGGCTCCTGCGACGGCAGCACCAGATCGACCCGCCGGCGTTCCCCCACCAAGGTGACCCGGCTCAACGCCGTCCGGCCACGGCCCACAGCACCCGCAGATATCACGCACTCCAACCAATCATCGAGTCATCGTGCCGTCGGGTCATCGGAGTCATCGAGAAGACGTCGCCGCCGACGGCGAAGCGGAGGCCGACGGGGCGGGTGGCGGAGAGGACGGCACCGAAGACCCGTACGCGCTCTTCCCGATCAGCCGATGCGACACGAACGACCACCCCACGCACCCCGCACACAACACCGCTGCGATCACGACCCCGGCCACCAACTTCCCCAGCCGCTCATCGACCGTCCGCCGCTGCCGCTGGGCCCCGAACAACAGAGCGTCCCGCAGCCGTCGGCGCCGCACCGACACCGACTCGAGTAGCTGGCTGTCGTAGTCCTGGGCTGACATGACTCAATTCCGAATTGTTGGTGGCGCGATGACCTTGATGATGGCTGTCGACTTCATCTGCCGATCACTCGATGCGCCATGTCCACGTCCTGGCGACCGGATTGAGGGGGACCTCAAGCCCATCAGGTGGGGAATTCGCCGATCCACGTACGCTCCAAGAGGTGCTGGGGCAGGTACTCGGACTCGACTTCGATCGGGATGTCCGCGTCAAAGGCCATACAGGCGATGGCTAGCGGGCCCAGAGCCACCAGGCCCTCGCTGCTCTTGGCCCGGGCCTCATCGCCGGTCCAGTACTCGCGGTGCCAGGTGAGTGCTTCTGCCAGAGCGGCGTTGAACGGTTCGGGCTCTTGCCGCTGGTAGCGATGGAAGACTTCCAGCGGTGGGTAGAGGATCTTCAGCATGAGTTCGGCACTGGCGATGTGGGGCGCCGCTGGGTCCGTGCCGTTGATGGCGGTGACCAGTGTGTCCCAGGTCTCCTGGCGGCCGAACCAGGCGTTCTGCAGGGTCTCCACCCACGCATAGATGTACTCGTCGAACTCCACCCCGGAAGCTCGGAGGAACGACACGGGAACACGGGCCAGTTGATCGAGGCGCTCGTTTTCGCGGCAGATCACGGCCAGGTAGTACGAGGTGAGCCAATTGCCCGCGTGCAGGTACTCCTGAGGCCCGGTCGCAGGGAGGTTCTTGATCTCACCCTTGCTTCCCATGCGGCACGGGACGGGGCTTTCCGCTGCGGCGCCCGAGATGAACAGGCCTGAGCCGACCTGCATCGCGGTGACCCACGCCTCCCATGTCGGGAATTCCCCTACGACGGGATCCGCCAGGCAGGTCCACTTGGCGACGGTCAGCGAGTAATCCAGAGCGTCGAAACGGTCGAACTCGGAGGTCTCGAGTTCCGAGAGCGCTTCTTCGGCGCTTTGGACGATCGGCGCCATGGCTTCGTCCACGTTGTCCACGGGGAAGTCGTGGCGGGGTATGCGGATGACCACGTGCCCATCTCTCTCAGTAGATCTGCATTTCTTCCACTACGGCGCCAGCATAGAGGGAACCATCGGGTTCCTTGGCCTTGACCAGGACATATCTCAACTTCCCTGCCTTCAGCGCGCTCCGGAACTGACGCGCAAGCACGGCATCACGGCCACCGCGTTTCGTCATCTCGGCCATGATGGTCCGCAGATACAGAAGCGTGCCCTGCTTCACCCTCATGCCCGCTGCGCCACCGTCGTCGCCGATGTGCGGATTTGCGGGGTCCTCAGGATCGGCACGCCCATGTCGCCAGTCGAGATCGTTCCCCGGAGCCTTGTCCTCGGCGATCAGGATTCTGTCGTCCTTGATCCTGTATGCCGCGTCGAACATGTGGGCGCCGTTCGACGTCTTGGGGAGCTTGATGACCTCGGCATCCGGGAACTCGTGCGGAATCGCATGGAGCCTGGAAGCGTCCTCACCCAGCTTCTCGGAGATCTTGCTGTTGGGCGGCACATGACCAAGCTGCTTGGCGTACGACTCTTGAGCAGTGGCGAGAGCCTCGTGGTTCGGAGCTGAGGGCGTCCCATCGAATGCCTTCTGCGCGTTCATGAGGTCCCGATATGCCTGACGGTCCGCAGCTCTCTTGTCGAGCGTCGACAGAACGTCGTCCGGTGCGGTGCCTCGCGGGAGCGGCTTCGGGCCGAGCCGGACTTCGGACGGGCCGGTCGGCAAGTTGTGCTTGGCGACCAACCGCCCCTGAGGATCCTTCGCGAGTTGAGGGAGCTCGACTCCGTCCACCAGCCCGACGTTGGGCTTCCTGCGTCCGAGGATGTCGTAGTGCGCCCTGCGCCACTCGGGATCTTCGTTGGCCTTCCGGACATGTTCGTCCTGGATGGCTTTGCGCTCAGCAGGAGTCAACTCCTGCTGTCGCTCACTCTGGGCGTCGTCACCATTCGTATGGTCCGCGCTGTGCTCATCGGGTCCTGTCGACCGTGTGGCGCCGCCTTGTGGCCGGCTATGTTCCAGTCCGGTACCCGAAGCGCCACGGCCCGCCACCGGCCCGTCTCCCGCACCGTGCGACGCTCCGCTGGCGCCTGTAGCGCGGTCGCCTTGGACCTCGCTGCCACGTGTCGCCTCACGCCTGGTGTCCGAAGCGGGGCTGTCGTGACGGGCCTGCGCCGACAGGTCCTCGCCGGCGTGCCCACCGCCTTCGGCGACGCGTGCTCCGGCGCCGACGAGTGCGGGCTCCTGCTCCCGTGCGGTGACGTGGGCGGCGTGTTCGGTGGCCGAAGTGGTGCGTTCGGTGGCGGACAATTCCTGCGGGACGTCGCCGGTGTGGGGGATATTGTTTTTGCTTGCCGTGAATTCGCCGTCCGCGATGCGAAGTTGGGAGCCGTCGGAGAGTTCCAGCAAGCTCTCCGGTCCCTTGGCCGCGCGGAACTCCCCCAGTCCGCTGCGGACGTTGGCGGTGAGTTCGGAGATCTTGGGCAGGGTGTACCGGGTGGTGCGGACGGCGGTGCTGATGGGGTCGACGGCGTCGGCGATGCGGGCCGCGGTGAGGACGGCCCTGGTGCCGGCTCCGGCCTTGCCGCCGGCCGCGGCGACTCGGACAGCCGCGGCGGTCCCGGCGAAGGGCAGGAGGTTGAAGGTGACGACGCTGCCCGAGGCGCGGGCCGGGTTGGTGCTCCACATGTCCCACTTGAGGAAGCCCTTGCCGGTCTCCTTGGCGTAGGGCTTGCTTTCCTGGGCGAAGTCGCCGGCCCAGAAGCCGGTGGCCGGCTTCCCGCTCGACTCCTGCAGGTAGGTCTCCCCGCCGACGATCGCACGGGTGAGGCCTTCCCAGGCCAGCTTCGCCTGGTCGGTGCCGTGGCCTCCGACCATGGTGAAGGCACCGTCGAGGGTGCCCACCACGCCGTCCATGACGAACCCGTCCCAGACGTGTTCCTTGATCTGGTAGCCGAGGTCCCAACCACTGTGGGCCAGGCCCTGTGGGGTGCCCCACGGCAGCTCGTGGACCTGCTCGTAGGTCTCGGCGGTGGCTCCGTAGATCTGGGTCCCGATCGGCACCAGCATGTGGTCGGACTGCTGCATGTACTGAGTGCCGCCCACCAGGGCCGTGATCTTGTTGTGGGCGGCGATTTCGGCGGCCTCGAAGGCGGCTTTGGCCTCCGCCACCCCGTTCATCAGGGCCGTGTGCTCGTCGACCTTGTCCTGGTTCTTGGTCCAGTCGTTGTCGACCGGGCCGTGGGTCCATTCGCCGGAGCCGCGGTAGACATCCTTGTCGACGGACGCCACGAACGCGGCGGCCTTGACTTTGAGAGCCTCCAGCCGCTCCTTGATCGGCTTGACCGTCACGGCGTACTCGGTGAGCGCGGCGGCCACAGTCTCGACCTTGCCGGCGAACGCATCGGCACGATCGCGAACGGGTGCGGTGGAAGCGAACAGGTCGGTCGCCTCGGGCGCTTGGTAAACCGCCGCCAGCGCCTGGAACCGGGTGTGCGCGACCTCACCCGCCCGCCGAATGCCGTCCGCGTCGTTCTGCAGCCCGGTGACGTGGTGCTCCAGCAGCCCCAGGTCGCCGGTGAAGTGGGGGATGCCCTCGGGGTTGATCACCGTCTGCCCCGCTTCAGGTCGGCGATCTCCAGCCTGTCTTCCACCACACCGGCCGCCTGGTGCTGCACCTGCGCGGCCATCTCCAGGTCGCCCGACTCGTAGGCCAGAGTCGCTTCGATCGCGCCGTTGACCGACTTGCCCGTCCGCGCGCCGATGAACTGCAGCTCACTCGTGGTGCCCTCGATGAATTCCACCAGCGCCGATCCCACCAGCCCGGCGACCGGGCCCTTGCCTCCGGTGTCTGCGGAGGAGAGCGTCCCGGCCGAGGTCGCGGCCCCCTCCAAGTCCGCCCCGTACGCCTCGGTGATCCCGTCCAGCGCGGTCATCACATCACCTACCCGCGAGGTGACCACACCCACACCGGCCGGATCGATATCCCACTTCGACATGCCTGCTCCCGTAACGCCGCACTGTCCCACTACCTCCCGCGTCAAGTACGCGGAGGTCAGCCGATGTTGTCGACCGCCGCGCGTGCCTTGGCCATGGTCGACTGGGCGGTCCCGTCGTTCTGGTCAAGAGTGGAGCGCACCAGGCGGATGATGTCGCGGACCTCGCCCGCGGCGTGGTTCCAGCGCGTTTCCTTGCCGTGGTACTCGTCGGAGACGTTGTCGGCAGTGAAGTCGCCCATCGCGGCCTTCACGGCGCGGTCGCGGTCGCCGAGGACGCGCTCCAGTTGACCGATGATGCCCTGCAGGCTGCCCTGCACCTCGGTGGAGGCGCCGGTGTCGTAGGAGCGGCGGTCCTGGCTGTGACCCATCGTCAAGTTCCCCCTTGCGTACGGACTGCTACGGGCTAGCGGGCGCCGAAGCGAGCCGCGTCGAAGTTCGCGTGCCCCATGTTCTGGTGCGCGTTGTCCTGCTGCTCCGTGTCACCGGAACCGAATGCGGTCTCCATGCCACCCTGGCCGCCCAGGATCGCGTTGAGCGCCCCGTTCAGATCGTCCGTGATCTCGTCGGCGCGCTTCTTGAAGTGGTCGAACGCGACCTTGCCGGCCCCGTTGAACTTCC
This sequence comes from Streptomyces sp. SAS_270, assembly GCF_052543295.1. Classification (NCBI taxonomy): domain Bacteria; kingdom Bacillati; phylum Actinomycetota; class Actinomycetes; order Kitasatosporales; family Streptomycetaceae; genus Streptomyces; species Streptomyces sp. SAS_270. The sequence goes on along the minus strand of NZ_JBMNDS010000010.1, from coordinate 99,921 downwards.
CCTCCAGCGGTTCCGCCGCCTGGATCAGCAACTGGATCAGCGTCCCCAGGTCGTCCACCGAACCGATCGTGCTCTTGCCGAGATCCGCCAGGGTCGACGACCCCATGTCGAACTTCATCCACCCACCCCCGTGTTGTACGCCGTGACCGTTCATCGGCTGTCACGACGTTCCCGTGTGTCACGCACGCCTCACAGTGCGTCGAACATCCTCTCGCATAACGCATTGCACACGCAACGGAGTTGGGGGCGAACTGGCGTGATCTATCCCATGCGTGGCCGTCCTGTGATGCGGGTGTGACAGCGGTGGCGAGTCCGACGGCGAAGGGGCGTATCCGTTCGCTGCTTGTCCGGCCCGCACGCTCGGCTTGCCGAACAGGACGTACGGGCCCTGGTTTCCAGCGATATCACTCGTGGGGGTGAGCAGAATCCTTCAAGGACACGACAGCCGGCTGTCCGGGGACGCATGCTGACCTCGCCGTATCCCAGCGATATGCGTGACCGCAGCCGTACGTACCTATGGAGATGGTGCGCGTGCCCCACCAAGTGCCCTTGGACGCCGCTGAAGTGGTTGAGGGTGTGGTCGATCATCTGCTGCACGTCAGCTACGACGAGCGCACGGTGCTGCGACTGACCACTACAGCGGGCGACGAGGAGAGCATCACCGCGGTCGGCAAAGCGCTCTTCGGAGTGCAGCCCGGGGCGAGCGTGCGACTCTGCGGGGCATGGGTCGACCATCAGCGCCACGGGCGGCAGTTCAAGGCCGAGCGGTGCGAGCGGACGATGCCCGCCGACGAGCGGGCAATCCGCCTCTATCTCGCCTCGGGCATGATCCGCGGGATCGGGCCGGTCCTCGCTTCCGCAATCGTTGATGCCTTCGGCGAGCAGTCCCTGAAGATCATCGACGCCGAACCGCAACAACTCCTGGAGGTGCACGGCATCGGGCAGGTCCGGCTGGGCCGCATCGCTGCGGCCTGGCAGGAGCAGAAGGCCATCGCCGAGATCATGGTGTTCCTCCAAGGGCTCCAAATCACCCCGGCCCTCGCAGTGAAGATCTACACCGCGTACGCCGACACCGACGACGACCCGATGCGCATCGTCCGCCGCACTCCCTACCAGCTGTGCCGGGAGGTGTACGGTGTCGGCTTCCACAACGCCGACAAGATCGCCCTCGCGGTGGGCATCCCCAAACACAGCGATGCCCGCCTCCAGGCCGCCCTGCTGCACGAACTCGATCAGGCCGGAGCAAGCGGCCACTGCCATCTGCCGGTGCGCGTCCTTATTGCCCGTACCCGTCATCTGTTGACCGATGACGACCCGGCGACTGCGGAGATCCTCGACGACGCGGTGCTGCGTCACGCCCTTCAGACGCTGCAAGCACAGGGTGAGGTGGTCACCGAGACGCTGCCCCTGCCGGTGCGCGACGGCTCCGACACACTGGCCGACACCGAGATCGCCCTGCTGCCACACCGGCACCGGGACGAGACACAGCTCGCCGTCCACGTACGGCGCCTGCTCGGCTCCACCCCTTCGCTGGCCGAGCTCGCTCCATGGGCGGAGTATCTTTCCGCGCTGACCAGCCAGGAGACGGCCGGTCTGACCGACGAGCAGCACCAGGCGATCCTGACCGCCCTAACGAGCCCTCTGTCCGTGTTGACCGGAGGGCCGGGCTGCGGCAAGACGCACACCTTGCGCACCTTGGTCGAGATCGCCGATGAGGCCGGCGCGGTGGTCGCGCTGGCCGCCCCGACCGGGAAGGCCGCCAAGCGCCTGGAACAGACCTGCGGCCAGGCGGCGATGACCGTGCACCGGCTGATCCGGCCGCCCGACGGCGACTCCCTCTTCGACCACGCCAGCGCCCTGGAGACCGCCGACCTCGTCGTCATCGACGAGGCGTCCATGCTCGACCTCGCCCTGGCCCGCCGACTCTTCGCAGCAGTCCGCGACGGCTGTCACCTGCTGCTCGTCGGCGACACCGACCAGCTGCCCAGCGTCGCCCCCGGCCGGGTCCTGCGCGACCTCCTTGACGTCGAGGACATCCCGCGCACCCGGCTCACCAAGGTCTTCCGCCAGCACGACGACAGTGCCGCGATTGTCATCAACGCCCACCGCATCCTGCGCGGTGAACTCCCTGCAGACGACCCCAAGGCCTTCTGGAACCGGCCTCTGTCCAGCTCCGAGGACATCGCCCAGCGCGTGGTGGACGTGGTCTGCGAGCGCATGCCGAAGTACTTCAAGGCCCGTCCGGAGGACATCCAGGTTCTCTGTCCCGGCAAGAAGAACATCGCCGGCATGACTGACCTCAACCTGCGCCTGCAGGAGCGCCTCAACCCGCCATCCAATGACAAACCCCAGCACTACCACGGCGGGACCGCCTTCCGGCGCGGCGACCGCGTCCAGCAGGTCCGCAACAATCCCCACCGCGGCGAAGCCGGGATCTTCAACGGCAGCAGCGGCACCATCACTGCCCTAGACGTGGAGACCCACCAACTCACCGTCACCTTCCCCGACGGCGAGACGGCCGACTACCCCTTCACCGATCTCGACGAGCTCGTTCACGCCTACGCGCTGACCGTCCACCGCTCCCAGGGCAGCGAATACCCGTACGTCGTCATCCCCATGGTCAACGCAGCCGGGATGATGCTGCTCCAGCGCAACCTGCTCTACACCGCCGTCACCCGCGCCCGAAACGGCGTCATGCTTATCGGTCAGAGCGAAGCCGTCCAGCGGGCCGTTGCCAACAACCACACCCAGCGCCGCAACACCGCCCTCACGCATCGCATCACCCACGCCGAAGACGCCGTACTTGCTCCGCGCTCCCAGGCACCGAGCGGGCAACTCGCTTGGGGTTGACGTTACCCGCGTGCGGGGGACGGCGTCCCAGACGACGGTCAGCGGCGGGACGGTGGTCTCGTGAACCCTGCCGAACTGTGTCCCACCGCACGAGTCGTCGACGCGAAGGCGCTGCAGAAGTGGGCGTTGGACTACCCGAGTACGTACCGGTCCGCGCAGCCCGCTCGTACGCACGTTCGGCGTCGCATCGTCCTGTGGGAGTGATCGACGTGTCCGATCCGACTGCGCTGTTTACAGACTTCGCCAAGGCCGTCTCGCCCGGGCCGGATCAGGAGTGCGGTCGTGGCCTCATCGTCATCCGGCGCCTCGATGGCCGCGTCTCCTGGTTCCCGCGGCAGGACCGCGCGCAGAGCGCGCTGTGCCACGCGTTCAACCTGGCGAAGAAAAAGAGAGAACGCGCCAGCCTCATTCGAGGAGCTGTACGGGATCCCGGCGCCCCTCGGACTGCCGAAGGCTGCCCTGGTGCCCTGGGTCGAACGAGGCCGGCGGAGCGAAAATCCCTGAGTGATCCTGCGGCGTTCTCTGTACGTTGTACAGGCGCGTCCGAGGTGAGGCGTTGTGCGGAGCAGTCGACTGCAGCGCAGCGCATGGATTGCCAAGAGATCGAGGAAAGGCCGGCAGCCGTGACTTCCGAAGCGCGCTCTTCCATCGCTGCGGTCCAGCTCCGTGCGGATCATCCGGCGCGTGTGCACGCGATGTGCACTGCAACGGATCACACGGCGCATATCCGCAGTTCAGAACCCCTATCGAGGCGTACCCACAGTGTTCCTGACGATCAGTGCCACCGGCACCCCAGAGCGACCCGCGACCGATCTCGGCTTTCTGCTGCACAAGCATCCCGACAAGGCGCAAGGGTTCTCGACGTCCTACGGCACGGCGCACGTCCTGTACCCGGAGGCGTCCGCCGAGCGGTGCACCGCTGCGTTGCTACTGGAGGTCGACGCGGTGGCGCTGGTGCGGCGCGGCAAGGGCAAGGGGCGCGGCGGGGCGCCGGACGCCGCGCTCGCGCAGTACGTGAACGATCGCCCCTACGCGGCGTCGTCGCTGCTGGCCGTGGCGCTGAGCGCTGTGTTCTCCAGTGCGATGAAGGGGCAGTGCACGGCGCGGCCCGAGCTCCCCGCGCGCCCGCTCCCGCTCCGGATCGAGGTGCCCGCGCTGCCCGCACGCGGTGGCGCGGACCTCGTACGGGCGCTCTTCGAACCGCTGGGCTGGACGGTGACGGTCGAGGCCGTGGTGCTGGACGCGGCGTTCCCCGAGTGGGGCGACTCGCGGTACGTACGGCTCGTACTGGAATCGGAGCGGCTGACCCTGGCCGAGGCGCTGCGGCACCTCTACGTGCTTCTGCCGGTGCTCGACGACGCCAAGCACTACTGGGTCTCGTCCGACGAGGTCGACAAGCTGCTGCGGGCCGGCGAGGGCTGGCTGCCGGACCACCCGGAACAGCGGCTGATCACCAGCCGCTATCTCGCGCGGCGCTGGTCGCTGACGCGCGCGGCGACGGAGCGGCTCGAACTCGTACGGCTCGCCGAGACCGACGACAGCGCGGTCGAGGACATCGACAACGCGGTCGAGGACCGGCCGGACGACGAGACGGACACCGGCGCCGAGGCGGCGAAGGGGAGCCCGGACGCAAGCGCCGACGACGGGGACGTGAACGCGCACCGGAGCACGGACGAGAGCCCGGACGGGAGCGCGGACGGCAAGGCCGTATCGCTCGCCGTCCTGCGGCGTGACGCGATCCTCGCCGCGCTGCACGCCTCGGGTGCGGGCCGTGTCCTCGATCTCGGCTGCGGGCAGGGCCAGTTGGTGCAGGCGCTGCTGAAGGACCCGCGGTTCACCGAGATCGTCGGCGTGGACGTGTCGATGCGCGCGCTCACCGTCGCCGCGCGGCGGCTCAAGCTCGACCGCATGGGGGAGCGACAGGCGTCGCGCGTGCAGCTGGTTCAGGGCTCGCTCGCGTACACCGACAAGAGGCTCAAGGGGTACGACGCCGCCGTGCTCAGCGAGGTCATCGAGCACCTCGACCTGCCGCGGCTGCCCGCCCTGGAGTACGCGGTGTTCGGCTCGGCGCGCCCGAGGACCGTCCTCGTGACGACGCCGAACGTCGAGTACAACGTCCGCTGGGAGAGCCTTCCGGCCGGGCACTCCCGGCACGGCGACCACCGCTTCGAGTGGACGCGCGAGGAGTTTCGCGGCTGGGCGCACACCGTGGCCGAACGGCACGGCTACGGCGTGGAGTTCGTGCCCGTCGGCGACGACGACCCCGAGGTGGGGCCGCCGACCCAGATGGCCGTCTTCACCATGAACGAACGACTGAACGACCCGAACGCGAAGGAGGAGAAGGCCGCATGACGAACCACAGCGAACCCCGGGTGCGCACCCTGCCCGTCACCGACCTCTCCCTCGTGGTCCTCGTCGGCGCGTCCGGGTCGGGCAAGTCCACCTTCGCGCGACGGCACTTCAAGCCGACCGAGGTCATCTCCAGCGACTTCTGCCGCGGTCTCGTCGCCGACGACGAGAACGACCAGAGCGCCAGCGGCGACGCCTTCGACGTGCTGCACTACATCGCGGGCAAGCGCCTCGCGGCGGGGCGGCGCACGGTCGTCGACGCGACCAGCGTGCAGCAGGACAGCCGCCGTCAGCTGGTCGACCTCGCCAGGAAGTACGACGTACTGCCCATCGCCATCGTGCTCGACGTGCCCGAGGAGGTGTGCGCCGAACGCAACGCGGCACGCACCGACCGCGCCGACATGCCGCGCCGCGTCATCCAGCGCCACATCCGCGAACTCAGGCGCTCCCTGCGGCAGTTGGAACGTGAGGGCTTCAGGAAGGTGCACATCCTGCGGGGTGTGGAGGAGATCGAGAGCGCCGAGGTCCGCACCGAGAAGCGCTTCAACGACCTGACCCACCTCACCGGCCCGTTCGACATCATCGGCGACATCCACGGCTGTGCCTCCGAGCTGGAGTCGCTGCTCGGGAAGCTCGGTTACGTCGACGGGGCGCATCCGCAGGGCCGTACGGCCGTCTTCGTCGGCGACCTCGTCGACCGCGGCCCGGACACCCCCGGCGTGCTGCGCCGGGTGATGTCGATGGTCGCGACGGGCAACGCCCTGTGCGTCCCGGGCAACCACGAGAACAAGTTCGGGCGTTACCTCAAGGGCCGCCAGGTCCAGCACACGCACGGCCTCGCCGAGACCATCGAGCAGATGGCGGGGGAGAGCGAGGAGTTCAGGAAGCAGGTACGGGAGTTCGTCGACGGGCTGGTCAGTCACTACGTCCTCGACGGCGGGCGGCTCGTCGTCTGCCACGCCGGTCTGCCCGAGCACTACCACGGCCGTACGTCGGGCCGGGTGCGCTCGCACGCGCTGTACGGCGACACGACCGGCGAGACCGACGAGTTCGGGCTGCCGGTGCGCTACCCATGGGCGGAGGACTACCGCGGCCGCGCGGCAGTGGTGTACGGCCACACTCCGGTGCCCACGGCCACATGGCTGAACAACACCATCTGCCTCGACACGGGCGCCGTCTTCGGCGGCAAGCTGACCGCGCTGCGCTGGCCGGAACGCGAGCTGGTCGACGTACCGGCCGAGCAGGTCTGGTACGAGCCGACGAGGCCGCTGGCGTCCGAGGCGCCCGGCGGGCACGAGGGGCGGCCGCTCGACCTGGCGGACGTGCACGGGCGCCGTACCGTCGAGACCCGGCACGCCGGGCGGGTCTCCGTCCGGGAGGAGAACGCGGCCGCCGCCCTGGAGGTCATGAGCCGTTTCGCGGTGGACCCGCGGCTGCTGCCGTACCTGCCCCCGACCATGGCACCGACCGCGACCTCGCACATCGAGGGCTACCTGGAGCACCCGGCGGAGGCCTTCGCCCAGTACAAGGAGGACGGCGTCGCGCGGGTCGTGTGCGAGGAGAAGCACATGGGCTCGCGGGCGGTGGCGCTGGTGTGCCGCGACGTGCAGGCGGCGCGTGAGCGCTTCGGCGTGGACGGGCCCACCGGGGCGCTGTACACGCGCACCGGCCGCCCGTTCTTCGACGACACCGCTGTCACCGAGGAGATCCTCGGCCGGCTGCGGGCGGCGATGACGCAGGCCGGTCTGTGGGCGGAGCTCGGGACCGACTGGGTGCTGCTCGACGCCGAGTTGATGCCGTGGTCGCTGAAGGCGTCCGGGCTGCTGCGGTCCCAGTACGCCGCCGTGGGCGCCGCGTCCGGGGCCGTGTTCCCGGGGGCGCTCGCCGCGCTCGAAGGGGCCGCGGTGCGGGGTGTCGAGGTGGGCGGTCTGCTGGACAGGCAGCGTGAACGGGCCGCCGACGCAGAGGCGTTCACGGACGCCTACCGGCGCTACTGCTGGACGACGGACGGACTGGACGGGGTGCGTCTGGCGCCCTTCCAGATCCTCGCCGTCCAGGGGCGCAGCCTTGCCGCGCTCCCGCACGACGAGCAGCTCGCGCTGATCGACCGGCTCGTCGAGCACGACGGGAGCGGGCTGCTGGGGACCACGCGACGGCTGTACGTCGACACGGGGGACGCCGAGTCGGTACGTGCCGGGGTCGACTGGTGGCTGGAGATGACCGGGCGCGGTGGCGAGGGCATGGTCGTCAAGCCGGTCGGGGCCGTCGTACGCGGTGCGAACGGGCGGCTTGTGCAGCCGGGTATCAAGTGCCGGGGGCGGGAGTACCTGCGGATCATCTACGGGCCGGAGTACACGCGGCCCGAGAACCTGGCCCGGCTGCGGGGGCGGTTCCTGAACCACAAGCGGTCGCTGGCGATTCGCGAGTACGCGCTGGGGCTGGAGGCGTTGGACCGGCTCGCGGACGGGGAGCCGTTGTGGCGGGTGCATGAAGCGGTGTTCGGGGTGCTGGCGTTGGAGAGCGAGCCGGTTGATCCCCGGCTGTGACGGGTGGGTGGCGGCGGGGGGTGTTTTTCGCCCCCTCCGCCCCTTCCCGTCCCGTCCTCCTGGGGGCTTCGCCCCCTCTCCCCCCTGTCGCGCTTCGCGCTCGTCCTCAAACGCCGGACGGGCTGAATCGCGCTAGCCCAGCAGTCGCAAGCGGACCTCCGCCACCCCCACCCGCACCGACTGCCCCCATGTCAGTTCCAACGCGTCGCTCTCCACCCCGTCCCCGAAGGCGATCAAGCGGTCCGACTCCACCGTGAGCCTAAGTCCCGCCCCGCGCGGGAGTTCTCCGGCGACGAGTGAGGTCCCCGTGGCCGGTGACGGCCACGCCTCGCGCACGAACCACAGCAGCCGCTCCTCCGTGGGCCCCGGCGGGGGTGGGCCCCCGCCCCGCTCCTGCCGTACCGACCGGATCCATCCGCTCGCCCCCGTCCCCGTTCCCACGAGCACCCCGGACGAGGCCTGGGACTCGACGACACCCCTGTCGTCGTCGAACCCCAGGCGGTATCGGGCCGTCTGGTGTCCGGCCGCCCCGAGGTAGATCTCGTTGAGGGCGACCAGGCGCTGGGTGTCGTCGGCGACGGCCTCGACCATGGTGAGTTCGTCGGCCCGCGTGCCCGGGGCGGTGGCCGAGGAGATCAACGGGCCCGCGTCCGCGGCGCGATGGCGCACCAGCACGCCGGGGTTGCGCCCGGGGTCCGTGTCGATGCCGACCACCGGTTGCCCGGTCAGGTACTTGGCGACATTGGCGACCAGTCCGTCCTGTCCCACGACGACCACCACGTCCTCGGGTGCGAACAGGAAGCGGTCCAAGTCGCCGCGCTCCACCCGGGCCTGACGCCAGGTCAACGGAATGGCCGACGCCACGTCGGTCAGCGCCCGGCGCGCGCGCGTGTGCCGTTCGGCGACCTCCTCGATGCTCCGGCCGCGGGACGTGAGGAAGAACGCCGCCTGACCGTGCGTTCCGTGCCGGGCCACCAACTCCTCGTACTCCGTGGTGCGATGGACCAGCACGACCCGCGGCGCGAGACTCACGCCGACTCACCCGAACCCGAACCCGAGCCCGAGCCCGAAGCCGCCCCCGCCCCCGCCGCCCCGCCGAGCCGCGAGAGCAGCCCCGTCAGGACGTCCGGCGACACCGTGATGCTGTCGATGTGCGGCAGGTTCTCCGCGAGCCGGGTGCCCGTCAGGGCGTTGAGGGTGGCGACGTCGACCTCGGCGTGCACGCGCAGCCAGGCGGCCTGGGCCTGGGCCCGTGCCTCGCCGACCTCCCGTGCGGCCTCCGCCTCCGCCCGCGCCAGTCGCACGGCACGCACGGCCTCGGCGTCGGCGAGCTTCACGGTGCGCGCGGCCTCCGCCTCCGTGAGCCGGGCCGATCGCCCGGCCTCGGCCTCGGCGAGCCGGAGCGAGCGCCCTGCTTCCGCCTCCGCGAGATGCAGTGACCGTGCGGCCTCCGCCTCCGCGAGGCGGACCGTGCGCGCCGCCTCCGCTCCCGCGCGGACGGCGTCGGCTGCGGCGTGCTCCTCCGCCTCGCGCCGGGTGTTCGTGCCGCGCTGGTCGACCAACTGCTCCTCGCGCCGGGCCAGTTCGATCTGACTCGCCAGCTCGTTCTCGGCGATCGTCCGCTCCCGCTCGACGGCGACGGCACGCCGTTCGTACGTCGCCCGGTCCGCCTCCTGCTGGATCTGCTCGCGGGCGGGGGTGCGCAGGGCCCGCTCCACCTCGGGCTCCGGCCGCAGCGCCACCACCCGTACCGCCACCACGTCGATGCCGGTGGCGGGCAGCCGTGGTTCGGCCGCGAGGCCGCCTGCGACGCGCTCGCGCACCGATGCCACGCCGTCGGCCAGGGCGGCCGCCAGCGGCGTACGGGCGAGGACGTCCAGTGCGTGCTGCTGGGCGGTCTCCGTCAGCAGGGTGCCGAGCTGTTCGAGGGGTGCGCCGCGCCAGATCCCGGTGTCGGGGTCGATGGAGAAGTCGAGGCGCGCGGCGGCGACGGCAGGGTCGCTGATGCGGTAGGTGACCGTCGCCTGCACCGTCACGTCCTGGAAGTCGGACGTACGGGCATGGAAGGTCATCGCCAACTCGCGGTCGTCGACCGGTACTTCGGAGAGCGCGGCGGTCAGGGACCGGTACCAGAAGCTCAGGCCGGGCCCGTCGTGCGCGAGCCGCCCCGACCGATGGTGCCGGACGTGGGCGGTCGGCGCCCCGCGCAGATGGCGCCAGCCGAGTCGACGGGTGATGTCGGCCATGAAGCTCCCCTTGCCGGTGGGCGCGTTGCCGCTGCTCACCTCACTTGTTTTCGTCATTGCGACGATAAGGCGCCCGACCCATTATCGTCAAGGGGACGAAATCAAGTGGTCCGGTTCCGGGCGATCGGCGGGTGAACGCGCGTCCGGATGGTCAGGATGGAGACATGGGATTCCATGTCGACTCCGAGGCCGGGCGGCTGCGCCGCGTCATCCTGCACAGGCCTGATCTGGAGCTCAAAAGGCTCACCCCCAGCAACAAGGACGCCCTGCTCTTCGACGACGTGCTGTGGGTGCGACGGGCGCGCGCCGAGCACGACGGGTTCGCGGACGTGCTGCGCGACCGCGGAGTCGCCGTCCACCTCTTCGGCGACCTGCTCACGGAGGCCCTGGAGGTCCCGGCGGCCAGATCGCTCGTCCTCGACCGGGTCTTCGACGAGAAGGAGTACGGCCCGCTCGCCACGGACCACCTCCGGGCCGCTTTCGAGACGCTGCCGGCGCACGAACTGGCCGAGGCCCTGGTCGGCGGGATGACCAAGCGGGAGTTCCTCGATGCCCATCCCGAGCCGACGTCCGTGCGCTTCCACGTCATGGACCTCGACGACTTCCTGCTCGGCCCCCTGCCCAACCACCTCTTCACCCGGGACACCTCCGCCTGGATCTACGACGGGGTGTCGATCAACGCCATGAAGTGGCCCGCCCGCCAGCGCGAGACGGTGCACTTCGAGGCGATCTACCGGCACCACCCCCTCTTCCGTGACGAGACCTTCAGTCGCTGGTCGGAAGGGATGGCGGACTATCCGTCGACCATCGAGGGCGGCGACGTCCTCGTCATCGGCAACGGCGCCGTGCTCATCGGGATGAGCGAGCGGACCACGCCCCAGGCCGTCGAGATGCTCGCCCACAAGCTCTTCGCGGCCGGCTCCGCGCGCACCATCGTGGCGCTCGACATGCCCAAGCGGCGGGCCTTCATGCACCTCGACACGGTGATGACGATGGTCGACGGCGACATCTTCACGAAGTACGCGGGGCTCGGCATGCTCCGCTCGTACACCATCGAACCGGGCGCGGGCGACAAGGAGTTGAAGGTCACCGACCATCCCCCGGAGCACATGCACCGCGCGATCGCCGCCGCGCTCGGCCTCGACGCCGTCCGCGTCCTGACCGCCACCCAGGACGTGCACGCGGCCGAACGCGAACAGTGGGACGACGGCTGCAACGTCCTCGCCGTCGAGCCGGGGGTCGTCGTGGCCTACGAGCGGAACTCGACCACCAACACGCATCTGCGCAAGCAGGGCATCGAGGTGATCGAGATCCCGGGCAGCGAGCTGGGCCGGGGAAGGGGCGGGCCGCGCTGCATGAGCTGTCCGGTCGAGCGGGACGCCGTATGAGATGCCGTATGGATGCAGCGTGAGATGCGCTGGGAGCGCCGTAGTCGTATGAGGTGCCGAAGGATCCGCCGGCGAAGAGGTGATCGTATAGAAATGTTGAGCATCGTATAGAATTCCAAAGGTCCCTGTACTCGTAACCCTGGAGCGCCCTCATGGCGACTGTCCCGACCGCCCTCGCCGGACGCCACTTCCTCAAGGAGTTGGACTTCACCGAGGAGGAGTTCCGCGGCCTGGTCGCGCTGGCCGCCGAGCTGAAGGCGGCGAAGAAGGCGGGGACCGAGACCCAGTACCTCCGGGGCAAGAACATCGCACTGATCTTCGAGAAGACCTCGACGCGCACGCGCTGCGCGTTCGAGGTGGCCGCGGCGGACCAGGGTGCCTCGACGACGTATCTCGATCCGTCCGGCTCCCAGATAGGCCACAAGGAGTCCATCAAGGACACCGCGCGGGTGCTCGGCCGGATGTTCGACGCGATCGAGTACCGGGGCGACAGTCAGGCCGGCGTCGAGGAGCTGGCCGCCTACGCCGGAGTGCCCGTCTACAACGGCCTGACCGACGACTGGCACCCCACACAGATGCTTGCCGACGTCCTGACGATGACCGAGCACAGCAAGAAGGACCTGTACAACGACGGGTTCGTCTTCGCCTATCTCGGCGACGCCCGCTTCAACATGGGCAACTCGTACCTGATCACCGGCGCGCTGCTCGGCATGGACGTACGGATCGTCGCGCCCAGGGCCTACTGGCCCAGTGACGACGTCGTCGCCCGGGCGCGGAAGCTCGCCGAGGGCAGCGGCGCCGTCGTCACCCTCACCGAGGACGTCGCCGAGGGTGTCCGGGACGCCGACTTCGTCGCCACCGACATCTGGGTCTCCATGGGCGAGCCCAAGGAGGTGTGGGACGAGCGGATCGCCGCCCTGGCCCCGTACGCCGTGACCATGGACGTCCTGCGTGCCACGGGCAATCCGGACGTCAAGTTCCTGCACTGCCTGCCGGCCTTCCATGACCTGGGCACGAAGGTCGGCCGTGAGATCCACGAGACCCACGGCCTCGACTCCCTGGAAGTCACGGACGAGGTCTTCGAGTCGGCGTACTCGGTCGTCTTCGACGAGGCCGAGAACCGGCTGCACACCATCAAGGCGATCATGGTCGCCACGCTCGCCTGAGCCGGACGGGCCCAGGGCGTTCCTGGTCGCCGGGCTCGTCGTGCACGTGCTCTACGGGTGGCGCGACTCGCGCCCGGTGCCCGGAGCGGAAGCGGAGGCGGGCGTCGCCCTCACGCCGGACGCCACTGGTGCGGCACCACGGGCAGCCTGAACCAGACCGCCTTGCCGGACTCGGTGGGGCGGTGGCCGCAGGCCGAGCTGAGGGCGCGGATCAGGAGCAGGCCGCGGCCGTGCTCCTGCCAGGGGTCGGGCTCGCCGGGCGGGCCGGGGACCGTGAGATCGCCGGGCGGCGCCGGGTCGGGATCGTGCACCTCGACCTGGCAGCCGGTCGCCATCAGCTCCACGACCAGCTCTATGGGGGCGTCGCCCGCGGTGTGTTCCACGGCGTTGGCGACCAGCTCGGCGGTGAGCAGCTCCGCGGTGTCGCTGTCGGCCTTGTGCTCCAGCTCGGCCAGCGCCGTACGGACCAGTGCGCGGGCCACGGGCACGGCCGCGGCGGAGTGCGGCAGCGCGATGCGCCAGGAGGCGGGGGCGGGGGGTTCGTGCAAGGCGGGTCCGTTCATGGAGCAGGCTGTCCTGCTTTCAACATTACGAATGGTACGGCGCAACCGGGCAGAGGCGCTCGGCGGGTGTTTTCCGGGACCTTCGGCCCGCAAAGCCCCCGCATCGGGCTCCGTACCCACCGCAACGTGCCGACTCCCGCGGTGTGTGCCCGCCGTTACGGGGCTATCGAAGACCCGTGACTCGGTGACGGGAAACGGCCATTTCGCGACGGTCTTATCGCGCACTCCTGACGACAGTCACAGATGAGTGATAGCTTCGTTGAGTAGTAGGAGAGGGGCCGCATCGCCGGCCCCGAACCGCCGCACCGCAGCCCCGGACCGCCGCCCCCGCCCGAGGAGGCCGCACGTCATGAGTCCCTTCACCGGCTCCGCCGCCCGCACCCCCGACTGGCAGCACCTGAGGTGCGTGATCGAGGACGGCATCGCCACGGTCACGCTGGCCCGGCCCGAGAAACTCAACGCGCTTACCTTCGGCGCCTACGCCGATCTGCGCGACCTGCTCGCCGAGCTGTCCCGGGAGAGGGCCGTGCGCGCCCTCGTCCTCGCCGGCGAGGGGCGCGGCTTCTGCTCCGGCGGCGACGTCGACGAGATCATCGGCGCGACCCTCTCCATGGACACCGCCCAGCTCCTCGACTTCAACCGGATGACCGGGCAGGTCGTGCGGGCCGTACGGGAGTGCCCGTTCCCGGTGGTCGCGGCGGTGCACGGGGTGGCGGCCGGCGCGGGAGCGGTGCTGGCGCTGGCGGCCGACTTCCGGGTGGCCGACCCCTCCGCCCGCTTCTCCTTCCTCTTCACCCGCGTCGGACTGTCCGGCGGCGACATGGGCGCCGCCTATCTGCTGCCCCGGGTGGTCGGGCTGGGACACGCCACCCGACTGCTGATGCTGGGCGAGCCGGTGCGGGCGCCCGAGGCCGAGCGGATCGGGCTGATCAGCGAGCTGACGGACGAAGGACGCGCCGACGAGGCCGCTCTCGCCCTCGCCAGCCGCCTCGCCGAGGGCCCGGCTCTCGCGTACGCCCAGACGAAGGCCCTGCTCACGGCCGAACTGGACATGCCGCTCGCCGCCTCGGTGGAACTCGACGCCGCGACGCAGGCCCTCCTCATGAACGGCGAGGACTACGCGGAGTTCCATGCCGCCTTCACCGAGAAGCGGCCGCCGAAGTGGCGGGGGCGGTGACCGTGCCGGGCGGGTGGGGCACCCCGGAGGCGCTGCGGGTCGCGGTGATCGGCGGCGGGCCGGGCGGGCTCTATGCCGCCGCCCTGCTCAAGCGGCTCGACCCGGCCCGCGAGATCACCGTCTGGGAGCGCAACGCGCCCGACGACACGTTCGGCTTCGGCGTCGTCCTGTCCGACGAGACGCTCGGCGGGATCGAGCACGCCGACCCGGTCGTGTACGCGGCACTGCGGGAGGAGTTCGTACGCTGGGACGACATCGACATCGTGCACCGCGGGGTGCGCCACAGCTCCGGCGGCCACGGGTTCGCGGCACTCGGACGGCGCAGGCTCCTGGAGATCCTGCACGACCGCTGCCGCGCCCTGGGAGTGGAGCTGCGCTTCCGCGCGGAGGCGCCGGCGGCCTCCGAGCTGATGTCGTCGTACGACCTCGTGGTGGCCGCCGACGGAGTCAACAGCCTCACCCGTGGGGCTGACGCCCATGTGTTCCGACCCCATGTGGTCACGCACCGGTGCCGGTACATCTGGCTCGCCGCCGACTTCGCCTTCGACGCGTTCCGCTTCGAGATCGCCGAGACCGAGCACGGGGCGATGCAGCTGCACGGCTACCCCTACGCCGCCGACTCCTCCACCGTGATCATCGAGATGCGCGAGGAAGTGTGGCGGGCGGCCGGGTTCGAGGAACTCGACGAGCAGGAGTCCGTCGAGAGGTGCGCCAAGATCTTCGCGGACGCGCTAGGCGGACGGACCCTGCGGTCCAACAAGTCGGCGTGGATCAACTTCCGCACGGTCGTCAACGAGCGCTGGTCGAGCGGCAACCTGGTCCTCCTCGGCGACGCCGCGCACACCGCGCACTTCTCCATCGGCTCCGGCACGAAGCTCGCCGTCGAGGACGCGCTCGCCCTGGCCGCCTGTCTGGAGGAACAGCCCTCGCTGGAACAGGCGTTGGCCGCGTACGAGCAGGAGCGGCGCCCCGTCGTCGCCTCCACGCAGCGCGCGGCCCGCGCCAGCCTGGAGTGGTTCGAGAACCTGAACCTCTATCTCGACCAGCCCGCGCGCCAGTTCGCCTTCAACCTCCTCACCCGCAGCCGCCGCGTCACCCACGACAACCTCCGGCTGCGCGACGCGCACTTCACCGCCGGCGTGGAGCGGGAGTTCGGCTGCCCGCCCGGCACACCCCCGATGTTCACCCCGTTCCGGCTGCGCGGCCTGACCCTGCGCAACCGGGTCGTCGTCTCGCCGATGGACATGTACTCGGCCGTGGACGGCGTCCCCGGCGACTTCCACCTGGTCCACCTGGGCGCGCGGGCCCTCGGCGGCGCCGGCCTGGTGATGACCGAGATGGTGTGCGTCAGCGCCGAGGGGCGGATCACGCCCGGATGCGCCGGCCTGTACACCGGACGGCAGGCCGAGGCATGGAAGCGGATCACCAGTTTCGTGCACGCGCAGGCACCGGGCGCGGCCATCGGCGTGCAGCTCGGCCACTCCGGCCGCAAGGGCTCCACCAAGCTGATGTGGGAGGGCATGGACGAGCCGCTGGAGGAGGGCAACTGGCCCCTCGTGGCCGCCTCCCCGATCCCGTACAAGCAGCACAACCAGACGCCCCGCGAGCTCGGCCGTGCCCAACTCACCGACATTCGCGAACAGTTCACCGCCGCCGCCTGGCGTGCCGCGCGCTGCGGCTTCGACCTGCTCGAACTCCACTGCGCCCATGGCTACTTGCTCTCCGGCTTCCTGTCACCACTGACCAACCGGCGCACCGACGCCTACGGCGGCTCGCTCGCCCGCCGGCTCCGCTTCCCCCTCGAGGTCTTCGACTCCGTACGGTCCGTGTGGCCGCAGGAACGGCCCATGACCGTCCGCATCTCCGCCACCGACTGGGCCGAAGGCGGCACCACGGCGGACGAAGCGGTGGAGATCGCCCGGGCGTTCGCCGCGCACGGCGCCGACGCGGTCGACGTGTCGACGGGCCAGGTGGTGGCGGACGAACAGCCCGAGTACGGCCGTTCGTACCAGACGCCGTACGCCGACCGGATCCGCCGCGAGACCGGCATCCCGGTGATCACCGTCGGCGCGATCTCCTCCTGGGACGACGTCAACTCCCTGATCCTGGCCGGACGCGCGGACCTGTGCGCTCTCGCCCGGCCGCACCTGTACGACCCGCACTGGACGCTCCACGCGGCCGCCGAGCAGGGGTACACCGGGCCGGGCGTGAGCTGGCCCGCGCCCTACCGCGCGGGGAGCCGGCGCCCGCAGACCGGACGCACCGACGCCCCCAAACCCCGGCTCACCCTGGGGAGTTGAGGGCGTCGGAGGATTGAGGAGGGACGGAGAAGCCTGAGGGTTCCCTCAGGCGCGCCTGACGCAGCTGGGATCACATCCCGGTCAAGGGCTCGGGAACACCCGCGAAAGCCGCGCCCGCGTCGCGCAGCCGCTCGTGCAGCGCCCGGAACACGGCGGCCGAGCGGGCGCCCGGCCAGTCCGCGGGCAGCAGCGCCGGAGGCAGTCCGGGATCGGCGTACGGGAGGTGGCGCCAGGTGTCCAGGGCGAGCAGGTAGTCGCGGTAGGCCTCCTCGGGCGGGGTGTCCGCGCGCCCCTCCCAGGTGTGCAGCACGCGCGCGTGGCGGTCGAGGAACTCCTCGTGCTGCTTGGCGATCGCGGCGAGGTCCCACCAGCGCGCGACCGCGTCCGTCGTCGCCGCGAAGCCCAGGTGCTCCCCGCGGAACAGGTCCACGTAGGAGTCGAGCCGCAGCCGTTCCAGGGTGTGGCGGGTCTCCTCGTAGAGGCGTGCCGGGGCGAGCCACACCCCGGGGGCCGCGGTTCCGAAGCCCAGGCCGGCCAGCCGCGAGCGCAGGACGTGCCGCTTCTGCCGCTCGGACTCCGGCACGGAGAAGACGGCGAGCACCCAGCCGTCGTCCTCGGCGGGCGCCGCCGCGTACACGCGCCGGTCGCCGTCGTCGAGGAGCTGCCGCGCGTCCGGCGACAACGCGTACCCGGCCGCGCCGGCCGCCGTGCGCACCGGTTCGAGCAGCCCGCGGCGCTTGAGCCGCGACACCGAGGACCGTACGGAGGGCGCGTCGACGCCCACCGCGGCGAGCAGGCGGATCAGCTCGGCCACCGGCACCGGGCCGGGCATGAACCGGCCGTACGCGCCGTAGAGCGTGACGATGAGGGAGCGGGGAGCGTGCTGGTCGGCCACGTTGATCATCTTAGGTCGTCGGTATCACTGCCGGTCGCCCTCGGTGCGCAGACGGAAGCGCTGGAGCTTGCCGGTCGCGGTGCGCGGGAGGGCGTCCAGGAAGACGATCTCGCGGGGGCATTTGTACGGCGCCAGCTCGGACTTGAGGAAGGCGCGCAGGCCCT
The DNA here is from genome assembly GCF_052543295.1 of Streptomyces sp. SAS_270. Lineage (NCBI taxonomy): Bacteria > Bacillati > Actinomycetota > Actinomycetes > Kitasatosporales > Streptomycetaceae > Streptomyces > Streptomyces sp. SAS_270. The sequence continues at coordinate 82,277 of NZ_JBMNDS010000010.1, read as the reverse complement.
CCGGGTCCTGGCGTGCGCCCGGGCGCAGGACCGTGTACGCCACCACGATCTGTCCGCGCGTCTCGTCGGAGCGCCCCACGACCGCCGTCTCGACCACGTCCGGATGGCGCAGCAGGGCGTCCTCGACCTCCGGGCCCGCGATGTTGTACCCGGCCGAGATGATCATGTCGTCGGCGCGGGCGACATAGCGGAAGTAGCCGTCGGGATCGCGCACATAGGTGTCGCCGGTGATGTTCCAGCCGCCGCTCACGTATTCACGCTGACGCGGGTCGGCGAGATAGCGGCAGCCGACCGGGCCGCGCACGGCGAGCAGGCCGGGTTCCCCGTCGGGCACCGGCGCGCCGGAGTGGTCCACGACGCGCGCCTGCCACCCCGGTACCGCAACGCCCGTCGTGCCGGGCCGGATCCGCTCGTCGGCCGCCGAGATGAAGATGTGCAGGAGCTCGGTGGCGCCGATGCCGTTGATGATGCGCAGCCCGGTCCGGGTGTGCCAGGCCTTCCAGGTGGCCGCGGGCAGGTTCTCGCCGGCCGACACACAGCGCCGCAGCGACGCGGTGTCGTGGGCGTCCAGCTCGTCGAGCATCGCCCGGTACGCAGTCGGCGCGGTGAACAGCACGGAGACCCGGTGCTCGGCGATCGCGGGCAGCAGCTGCTTGGGGCCCGCCTGTTCGAGCAGCAGCGAGCTGGCCCCCGCTCGCATCGGGAAGATCACCAGGCCGCCGAGACCGAAGGTGAAGCCGAGCGGGGGACTGCCCGCGAAGACATCGTCGGCATGTGGCTTCAACACATGCTTCGAGAAGGTGTCCGCTATCGCCAACACATCGCGGTGGAAGTGCATGCACCCCTTGGGCCGGCCGGTCGTGCCCGAGGTGAACGCGATCAGCGCGACGTCGTCGGCCGCCGTGTCGACGGCCGGGAACGGCTCGTCCGGCGCTCCCGTGATCCGCAGCAGCAGGTCGTCCGGCGCGTCCCCGCCGTAGGTCGTGATCCGCAGCCCCGGGATCTCCGCCTTGACGAGGTCGTCGACGGACCGGATGTCGCACAGGGCGTGGGTCACCCGGGCGATCTCGCACATCGTGCTCAGCTCGTGGGGGCGCTGCTGGGCCAGCACGGTGACGGCGACCGCGCCGACCTTGAGCACCGCCAGCCAGCAGGCCGCCAGCCAGGGTGTGGTGGGCCCGCGCAGCAGCACACGCCGGCCGGGTACGACGCCGAGCTCGGAGGTCAGCACATGGGCGATGCGGTCGACCCGGGCGAGGAGCTGCCCGTACGTCCACAGGTCGCCGTCCGCCGTCCGGAACACCGGGCGCTGCGGGTCGGTGTGCCCGAACAGCTCCGCTGCGCAGTTCAGCCGTTCGGGGTAGCGGAGCTCGGGGAGGTCGAAGCGGAGTTCGGGCCACTGGTCGGGGGGCGGGAGGTGGTCGCGCGTGAAGGTGTCGACGTGGGCCGAGGTCGTCGGTAGTGCGTCGTCGCCGGCGCTCCTGGTTTCCATGGCGGTTCGCCCCCTTGCCTTGGTGGGCGTCGTGGTGGGCTCGCGGCTCGCACAAGGAGCGTATCGTGTTGGTGACGACAGTCAACGGTCCGCGATAACCTCCAGAGGTAGCCCAACAGGGGAGAGGGGACCGGCAATGACGGCATTCTCGCTCGATCCGGCACAGACCGCCTGGTGTGGCGAGCTGCGCTCACTGGCCGCGGAACATCTGCGTCCGCTCGCGGAGAAGGGCGAGCCGGGCCATGTCAACCGCCCTCTTGTCGCCGAACTCGGCCGACTGGGCCTGCTGGAGAGGCTCTTCACCTCCGGGGCGCTCGATCTGTGCCTGATGCGCGAGTCCCTGGCCCAGGTCTGCACGGAGGCCGAGACCGCGCTCGCCCTCCAGGGCCTGGGCGCGCACCCGGTGCACGCGTACGGCACGCGGGCCCAGCGCGAGCGCTGGCTCCCGGCGGTGAGCGGCGGAAGCGCGGTGGCCGCCTTCGCGCTGAGCGAGCCGGGTGCGGGCTCGGACGCGGCGGCGCTGGCGCTGCGGGCCGACAAGGACGGCTCCGGCGGCTGGCGGCTCACCGGGGAGAAGTGTTGGATCTCCAACGCGCCCGAGGCCGACATCTACACCGTCTTCGCGCGCACCACCCGCGACGCCGGAGCGCGGGGTGTCACCGCCTTCCTGGTCCCCGCCGACCGGCCCGGCCTCACCGGCACCCCCCTCGACATGCTCTCGCCGCACCCCATCGGCTCCCTCGCCTTCGACGCCGTACCGGTGACGGCGGACGACGTGCTGGGCGAACCCGATCACGGCTTCCGGGTCGCGATGCGCACCCTGAACCTGTTCAGGCCGAGCGTGGGCGCCTTCGCGGTCGGCATGGCGCAGGCCGCCCTGGAGGCGACTTTGGCGCACACGGCCCAACGGGACGCGTTCGGCGGCAAGTTGAGGGACCTTCAGACGGTGGCCCACCAGGTCGCCGAGATGGCGCTGCGCACGGAGGCGGCCCGGCTGATGGTGTACGCGGCCGCCGCGGCGTACGACGAGGCAGCCCCCGATGTGCCCAGGCGCGCCGCGATGGCGAAGCTGCTCGCCACCGAGACGGCGCAGCACGTCGTCGACGCGGCGGTCCAACTGCACGGCGCCCGCGCCCTGCGCCGCGGCCACCTCCTCGAACACCTCTACCGGGAGGTGCGGGCGCCGCGCATCTACGAGGGCGCGAGCGAGGTCCAACGGGCCGTCATCGCCAAGGAGTTGTACGCCACCACGGAGGCCCCGTGAGGGCCCTGGAAGGGATGGTCCCGCGATGAGCACCGAGCGCATCAACCCGCCCGAACTCTCCCCGCCCACCGGCTTCTCCCACGCCGTGACGACCACCGGCAGCCGGCTGGTCTTCCTGGCGGGCCAGACCGCGCTGGACACGGACGGGAAGGTGGTGGGCGAGACCCTCCCGGAGCAGTTCGAGAAGGCGCTGACCAATCTGCTGACCGCCCTGCGGGCCGCGGGCGGCACCCCCGCCGACCTCGCCCGGGTCACGGTCCATGCCACCGACGTCGGGGACTACCGCGCCCATGCCCCCGAACTGGGCCGTATCTGGCACCGGTTGGCGGGTCGCGACTACCCCGCGATGGCCGTCATCGGCACCGTACGGCTCTGGGACGACCAGGCACTCGTCGAGCTCGACGGCTTCGCGGTGCTGGCCTAGGGGTCCTGCCGCGGAGGGGCGGTCAGGCCGCGGTGGCCAGCTGCTCGACGAACACCCGGTGCGGCGCGACGACGCGGCCGTCGGCCAGCAGCTCACCGGAGTCGTCGAAGACGATCGAGCCGTCGCACAGGAGGCTCCAGCCCTGCTCGGGGTGGGCGGAGACGGTGTGTGCCGTCCCACGGCCGGTGTGGTCCGAGGTCTGGTGAGAACACATGGCGCACCTCCACGTCGGATGCGATGAGTCCGGCGGCGTTGTCGTCGCCTCGCATAGGTAGACCATGCTCCCGCGGCGAACTCATCGGAACCGCCCGCCGAGAAGCGTGACAACACGCGGACAACACTCGGACGTCCCCAGGACGGACGATGCGGACCCGGGACCGGGCGGGCGACCCGGGCCGCGTCACCGGCGGTGCGGACTCGCCACCAAAGGGGTGACGATCACCAGCCCGGGAGCGTGGGCCCGGTACCTCTGGAGCCCCCGTTCCAGGAGGTAGTTCCATGTCCTTGCGCCAGGTCAGCCAGGCCTTCGTCGCGGCCACCGGGGCCGCGCTGCTGCTCCTCACCTCGTCGGCCGTCGCCCACTCCGCTCCCTACGAGGAGGAGGTGACCGTCGACCCGACCGGCACCGTCACCTCCGACGGCACCATCACCCTCTCCGGCACCTACCGCTGCCTCAGCGGCACCGGGCCCGTGTTCGTCTCCTCGTCCGTGTCGCAGGGCGACCCCCGGGTGCGCCACGGCATCGGCGGCACGTCGGCGCTCTGCGACGGCGCCGAGCACCGCTGGTCCAACTCCGAGACCCGCAAGGACGCCTTCACCCCGGGCGCCGCCCACGTCGAGGCCACCGTGATGGAGCTGAGCGGCGGCGGCCTCCCGATGCCACGCTTCCACGCGTCCCGCCAGCAGGACATCACGCTGACCGAGGTCTGAGAGACCGCCGCAACCCGTCGAGCCGCCTCCCCGGACAGGGAGGCGGCTCGACGGGTTCCGTCAGATGTCCCGGAAGGTCTCGATCTGCGCGCCGATCGAGTTGAGCCGCTCCGCCAGGTCTTCGTAGCCGCGGTTGATGACGTACACGTTCCGCAGCACGGACGTGCCCTCGGCGGCCATCATCGCCAGCAGGACGACCACGGCGGGCCGCAGTGCGGGCGGGCACATCATCTCGGCGGCGCGCCAGCGGGTCGGGCCCTCGACCAACACCCGGTGCGGGTCGAGGAGTTGGAGACGGCCGCCGAGGCGATTGAGGTCCGTGAGGTAGATGGCGCGGTTGTCGTAGACCCAGTCGTGGATGAGGGTCTTGCCCTGCGCGGAGGCCGCGATGGCCGCGAAGAACGGGACGTTGTCGATGTTCAGGCCGGGGAACGGCATCGGGTGGATCTTGTCGATCGGCGCCTCCAGCTTGGAGGGGCGCACGGTCAGGTCCACCAGGCGCGTACGGCCGTTGTCGGCGAAGTACTCCGGGGTGCGGTCGTGGTCGAGGCCCATCTCCTCCAGGACCGCGAGCTCGATCTCCAGGAACTCGATCGGCACCCGGCGGACGGTGAGCTCGGACTCGGTGACCACCGCGGCGGCGAGCAGGCTCATCGCCTCGACCGGGTCCTCGGAGGGGGAGTAGTCCACGTCGACGTCGATGTTCGGCACGCCGTGCACGGTGAGCGTGGTGGTGCCGATGCCCTCGACCTCGACGCCGAGCGCCTCCAGGAAGAAGCACAGGTCCTGGACCATGTAGTTGGAGGACGCGTTGCGGATGACGGTCACGCCCTCGTGCCGCGCGGCGGCCAGCAGCGCGTTCTCGGTCACCGTGTCGCCGCGCTCGGTCAGCACGATCGGGCGGTCGGGGGAGACGCTCCGGTCCACCCGCGCGTGGTACAGCCCCTCGGTCGCGGCGATGTCCAGACCGAAGCGGCGCAGCGCGATCATGTGCGGTTCGATCGTCCGCGTGCCGAGGTCGCAACCGCCCGCGTACGGCAGCTTGAAGCTGTCCATACGGTGCAGCAGCGGGCCGAGGAACATGATGATCGAGCGGGTGCGGATGGCCGCCTCGGCGTCGATCGCCGCCATGTCCAGCTCGGCCGGCGGCACGATCTCCAGGTCCACGCCGTCGTTGATCCACCGGGTGCGTACGCCGATGGAGCCGAGTACCTCCAGAAGGCGGTACACCTCCTCGATGCGGGCGACCCGGCGCAGCACCGTGCGCCCCTTGTTGAGGAGCGTCGCGCACAGCAGTGCCACACACGCGTTCTTGCTGGTCTTCACGTCGATGGAGCCGGAGAGCCGACGTCCGCCGACCACGCGCAGGTGCATCGGACCCGCGTATCCCAGCGACACGATCTCGCTGTCCAGTGCTTCACCGATTCGAGCGATCATCTCAAGGCTGATGTTCTGGTTGCCGCGCTCGATGCGGTTGACGGCACTCTGGCTGGTGCCGAGCGCCTCGGCAAGTTGCGACTGTGTCCAGCCCCGGTGCTGCCGGGCGTCACGGATGAGCTTGCCGATGCGTACGAGGTAATCGTCTGCCATGGGTGCAGGCTATCTCAGATATGAGATGACGCATTTCGGGGGCTCCGTACGGGTGACGGGCCGTCAGTGGCGCTTGGCCGTACGGGTGCGACGCCAACCGAAGGGTCCGGGCAGATCCATCGACGTCGTACGCCGCCCCGTGCTGCTCCGTGTGCGGCGCGGTCCGTGCGGGCCTCCCGTGGTGAGTGACCACGAGTGCCGGTTGATGTTGAGCCGCACCCCGGGAAGGATCCGGAAGCTCTTACGGAACGTCAGGGCCATGACTTCTCCTCGCGCTTGCCGTTCGCCGGTCCGCGCCCGGGTACCCGGCATCGGCGGCTCCATGGCCCTGGGTCCCGCGCGGGAGTCGCCGATCGGTGCGTAGCCGTAGCCGTAGCCGTGGCCGACGGTGATCGCGATGGGCCCTGTCGTCGGCACCGCTCCTCGCGGTCGTGCGATGGGCCCGGTCGCGTGCCGGGCCCGGCGGGTGGACGATGGCCTCGGCCGGGCGGGGCCGCCGAGCGGTGTGAGGGCGGGGCCGGGCATGACCAGTCCGCCCCCATGTACTAGAGTTATCTCGACATCGAGATATCTGCCGAGGCGCCCCGCAGCCGCCAACCTGGTAAGGGTTACCTAACTTAGCCGTACCTTAGCGGATCGGCCAAGACGTCGTGGCGGCAGGATGCGGTGGGTACGCGCACATCAATGAAGGAGACTGTCGTGTCGGCGAACAGCTTCGACGCCCGCAGCACGCTGCAGGTGGGCGACGAGTCGTACGAGATCTTCCGGCTGGACAAGGTGGAAGGCTCGGCTCGCCTTCCGTACAGCCTGAAGGTGCTGCTGGAGAACCTGCTCCGTACCGAGGACGGCGCGAACATCACCGCCGACCACATCCGGGCCCTCGGAGGCTGGGACTCGCAGGCGCAGCCCAGCCAGGAGATCCAGTTCACGCCCGCCCGCGTGATCATGCAGGACTTCACCGGCGTGCCGTGTGTCGTGGACCTCGCCACCATGCGTGAGGCCGTCAAGGAGCTCGGCGGCGACCCGGCGAAGGTCAACCCGCTCTCTCCGGCCGAGCTGGTCATCGACCACTCCGTCATCGCCGACAAGTTCGGCACCAACGACGCCTTCGCGCAGAACGTCGAGCTGGAGTACGGCCGCAACAAGGAGCGCTACCAGTTCCTACGCTGGGGCCAGACCGCCTTCGACGACTTCAAGGTCGTCCCGCCGGGCACCGGCATCGTCCACCAGGTGAACATCGAGCACCTCGCGCGTACGGTCATGGTCCGCAACGGCCAGGCGTACCCCGACACCCTGGTCGGCACGGACTCGCACACCACGATGGTCAACGGCCTCGGTGTGCTGGGCTGGGGCGTCGGCGGCATCGAGGCCGAGGCCGCGATGCTCGGTCAGCCGGTCTCGATGCTCATCCCGCGCGTCGTCGGCTTCAAGCTGACCGGTGAGCTGCCCGCCGGCACCACCGCCACGGACCTCGTGCTCACGATCACCGAGATGCTGCGCAAGCACGGCGTCGTCGGCAAGTTCGTCGAGTTCTACGGCGAGGGTGTGGCGGCCACGAGCCTCGCCAACCGCGCCACCATCGGCAACATGTCGCCGGAGTTCGGCTCCACCGCCGCGATCTTCCCGATCGACGACGAGACCCTGAAGTACCTGCGCCTGACCGGCCGTGACGCGCAGCAGGTCGCGCTCGTCGAGGCGTACGCCAAGGAGCAGGGCCTCTGGCTCGACCCGGCCGCCGAGCCCGACTTCTCCGAGAAGCTGGAGCTGGACCTCTCGACGGTCGTCCCGTCGATCGCCGGCCCGAAGCGCCCGCAGGACCGCATCGTCCTCGCGAACGCCTCGCAGCAGTTCGCCCAGGACGTCCGCAACTACGTGGACGAGGACGACGAGGCGGGCAAGGAGTCCTTCCCGGCCTCCGACGCCCCGGCCTCCACCAACGGTGTGCCGACCCGTCCGACCCTGGTCACGGCCCCCGACGGCTCGACCTACGAGATCGACCACGGTGCGGTGACGGTCGCGGCCATCACCTCCTGCACCAACACCTCGAACCCGTACGTCATGGTCGCCGCCGCGCTCGTCGCGAAGAAGGCCGTGGAGAAGGGCCTGACCCGCAAGCCGTGGGTCAAGACCACCCTCGCCCCGGGCTCCAAGGTCGTCACCGACTACTTCGACAAGGCGGGGCTCACCCCCTACCTCGACAAGGTCGGCTTCAACCTCGTCGGCTACGGCTGCACCACCTGCATCGGCAACTCGGGCCCGCTGCCCGAGGAGGTCTCCAAGGCGGTCAACGAGCACGACCTCGCGGTCACGTCGGTCCTCTCCGGCAACCGCAACTTCGAGGGCCGTATCAACCCCGACGTCAAGATGAACTACCTGGCCTCCCCGCCGCTGGTCGTCGCGTACGCCCTCGCGGGTTCCATGAAGGTGGACATCACCAAGGACGCGCTCGGCACCGACCAGGACGGCAAGCCGGTCTTCCTCGAAGACATCTGGCCGACCGAGGCCGAGGTCAACGACGTCGTGGCGAACGCCATCGGCGAGGACATGTTCAACAAGTCCTACCAGGACGTCTTCGCGGGCGACGCCCAGTGGCAGGCGCTGCCGATCCCGACCGGCAACACCTTCGAGTGGGACGCGGAGTCGACGTACGTCCGCAAGCCCCCTTACTTCGAGGGCATGACGATGGAGACCACCCCGGTCTCCGACATCACCGGCGCGCGGGTCCTCGCCAAGCTGGGCGACTCGGTCACCACCGACCACATCTCCCCGGCCGGCGCCATCAAGGCCGACACCCCGGCCGGCAAGTACCTCACCGAGCACGGTGTGGAGCGTCGTGACTTCAACAGCTACGGCTCGCGCCGAGGCAACCACGAGGTCATGATCCGCGGCACGTTCGCCAACATCCGCCTGCGCAACCAGATCGCGCCGGGCACGGAGGGCGGCTTCACCCGCGACTTCACCCAGGCGGACGCGCCGGTGTCGTTCATCTACGACGCCTCGCGCAACTACATCGAGCAGGGCACCCCGCTGGCCATCCTGGCCGGCAAGGAGTACGGCTCCGGCTCGTCCCGCGACTGGGCCGCCAAGGGCACCGCGCTCCTCGGCGTCAAGGCCGTCATCGCCGAGTCCTACGAGCGCATCCACCGCTCGAACCTCATCGGCATGGGCGTGCTCCCGCTCCAGTTCCCGGAGGGCGCCACCGCCGAGTCCCTCGGTCTGACCGGCGAGGAGACCTTCTCCTTCACCGGCGTCGAGGAGCTGAACAACGGCACCACCCCGCGCACGGTCAAGGTCACCACCGACACCGGTGTGGAGTTCGACGCGGTCGTCCGCATCGACACCCCCGGCGAGGCGGACTACTACCGCAACGGCGGCATCATGCAGTACGTGCTGCGCAGCCTGATCCGCAAGGACAAGTAAGCGGTCCGGTACGGCAGTCGAAGGGCCGCACTCCTGGTGACAGGGGTGCGGCCCTTCGCCGTACCGTGATGTCCCGCGAACGTCCGCACGGCTGGGCCAAAGGCGGAACACAGGGTTCTCCCAGGCCACCGGGACACGATCGGCACATGTCTGGCACCCGAAGGTCTGGCACCCCGAGCGACCGCGTCCGCGTGCTGATCGTCGACGACGAACCCACGCTCACCGAACTGCTTTCCGTGGCCGTCACCGAGGCCGGCTGGCGGCCCTACCCGGCGGCCGACGGACACAGCGCGCTGCGCCTCGCCCGCGGCTGCGCGCCGCACGCCGTCGTCCTCGACGGGATGCTGCCCGACCTGGACGGCGTACAGGTGCTGCGCCGGCTGCGGTACGAGAACCCGAAGCTGCCCGTCCTCATGCTCACCGCCCGCGACGCGCTGGAGTACCGCATCGACGGGCTGGCCGCGGGCGCCGACGACTACGTCACGAAGCCCTTCTCGCTGGAGGAGGTCGTACTGCGGCTGCGCGGACTGCTGCGCCGGGCCGGGGCCGAGGAGCCGCGGCCCGACCCGTCCGTGCGGGTGCTCGGCGATCTCGTGCTGACCGAGGAGACCCGGGAGGTACGCCGCGACGGTACGGCGATCCGGCTCACCGCCAAGGAGTTCGAGCTGCTCGGGCTGCTGCTCGGTCACCCGCGCCAGGTGCTGAGCAAGGCGCAGATCCTGTCCCATGTGTGGAGCAGTTCCTTCGACGGCGGCGGGAACCTCGTCGAGGTGTACATCTCCAGCCTGCGCCGGAAGATCGACAAAGGCCGGGCGCCGATGATCCACACCGTGCGCGGGGTCGGCTACGCCATCAGGCCGCCGGAGGACGGGAGATGAGCGCGTTCGGGCTGGGGCGGCGGGTCGGGGGAGAGGCCGGGGGGTTGGTCCAGGGGTCGGTCGAGGGGCGGGTCGGGGAGCGGGCTCGGTGGGTTCGGCCGGGTGGGCGGTCCGGGCGGGTTCGGCCGGGCGGGCGGTCTCCGCGGGCCCGGTTCGGCGGGCGGTCCCTGCGCACCCGGCTGCTCGTCTTCGTGGGTGCCACGCTGGTCGCCGTCTGCACCGCCCTCGCGCTCACCACGATCGTCGCCCAACGCGCCTATCTGCTGGGCAACCTGGACGAGCGCGTCACCGACTCCGCCGAGCGCAGCCAGGGCGGGCTGCAGCGCCGGGAGGGGGAGCAGTCGGACACCGACCTGGGGTTCCTGGCCGAGCGGGGGCAGGCGGTCGGTACGGTGGCCGCCCGGTTCGACGACGACGGTCACGTCATCGTCGCCGAGGTGGTCACCGGCGACGGCCACCAACAGGTCCTCACCGCCGCCCAGCGGGCCGCGCTCGCGGGCATCACCACCGACGGCACCCTGCACACCCGCAGCCTTCCGGGCCTGGGCACCTACCGCGTGACCGCCCTCGGAGGGGACGGCGTCCCGGTCCTCACCGGGCTCCCGATGGACGACGTCCAGGAGCTGATCGGCCGCCTGGTCGTGGTCGAGGCCGTGGTCGCGGTGGTGGGCCTCACCGCCGCGGGCGTCGTCTGCGCCGTCGTCATCCGGCGCCAACTGCGCCCGCTCGACCGGGTCGCGGCGACCGCCGTCGAGGTGTCCCGCTCGCCGCTGGGCCACGGCGAGGTCACCGCGCTCACCCGCGTACCCGACCGCGACACCGACCCCGGCAGCGAGGCCGGCCAGGTCGGCGCCGCCCTCAACCGCATGATCGACCATGTGGAGTCCTCGCTCGCGGAACGGCAGCGCGGCGAGGAGGAGATGCGCCGCAGTGAGGAACGGATGCGGCGCTTCCTCGCCGACGCCAGCCACGAACTGCGTACGCCACTGGCGTCCATCGCCGGATACGCGGAACTGATGAACCGCGGCACCGAGCGGATCGAAGCGTCGCTGGCCTGGCGCCGCGTCTCCGCCGAGTCGGCGCGGATGACCGGGCTCGTGGAGGATCTGCTGCTGCTCGCGAGGCTCGACGAGGGGCGGCCGCTGCAGGTCGCGGAGGTGGATCTCGCGTCGCTCGTCGCGGAGGCCGTCTGGGACGCGCGGGCCGCGGGGGAGGACCACAACTGGCAGTTGGCGTTGTTCCTCGACGCCCCGGCGCTGGTCGTCGGCGACGAGGCACGGCTGCACCAGGTGGTGGCCAACCTGTTGGCCAACGCCCGTATGCACACGCCTGTTGGCACGACGGTCATCGCCTCGGTGGAGGCGACGGACGCGCACTGTGTCATCCGGGTCAGGGACGACGGCCCCGGCATTCCGCCGTCACTTCTGCCCACGGTCTTCGAACGCTTCACCCGCGCCGACGCCTCGCGCTCCCGCACCACCGGCAAGGAGGGCGGCTCCGGCCTCGGCCTCGCCATCGTCGACGCGATCACCGCGGCACACGACGGCCACATCCACGTGGAAAGCGCCCCGGGCCACACGGAGTTCATCATCGACCTGCCCCGCGCCGGCACCACCCCGACCACGGACAGATCGGCGAGCCCGGCTTCGGTGACGGTTTGAACTGCGGGTGGTGGGCGGGGCTTCGGTGTCGGTTTGAACCGTGGGTGGTGAGTGCGGCTCGGGTGCCGGTCCGGACTGATGGCGGGGAGCCTTGCACCGGCGCGGGTCTCGGCCGGTGGAGAGCCCGACTTCGGCGCGGGTCCGAACCGACAGGTACCTCGGCTTCGGCGCCGGTCTGAACCGGTGGCGGCGAGCCCTGCACCGACGCGAGTCCGAACCGATGGCGGTCCCGACTTCGGCGTGAGCCCGAACCGATAGCGGTCGCGAACCGGCAGCGACCACGCTCCGGCACGGGTCCGAACCGATAGCGCCCCCCGCATCGGTGTCGGCCTGAGTCCGGCTGTGCTGGCCTGAGCCAGGCGGCGGTGCGGGCCTGAGTCCGGCTGTGCTGGCCTGAGCCAGGCGGCGGTGCGGGCCTGAGTCCGGCTGTGCTGGCCTGAGCCAGGCGGCCGTGCCGGCCTGAGCCCGCCCGTGCCGGCCATAGCCCGCCCACGCCGCCCCACCACCCGCGCCGCCCCACCACCCGCGCCACCCTCCCCGACTTCAGGTTCCGCTCAGGTTGCCGTTCCAGAGTCGTCGGCGCGGGGCCGTCCGTGAGGGGCGTGCCCACGATTCAGGGAGTCAGCGCCGATGACCGAGTTCGACACCGCAGAGTCCACCGCCGAGGAACCGCTCCCGGAGGCGGGCCGCAGAGCCCACGCGAACCGCCGCAACTTCATGCGCAAGGTCTTCTTCGCCGGCGGGGCCACGGCGGTCGCGACGATGGGGGCCGGCGCCTGGGCCGCACTCGCCGACGACGCCACGGGAACGGCCGACGCGACCGCCTCCGCCTCCCCGAGCGGCGCACCCAGCGGAGCGCCCAGTGGCGGCCCGGGCGGCGGCACCGGCGGTCCCGGCAACCAGTCGATCACCGAGGACTTCTTCGGCCTCACCACCGACGGCAAGCGGATCGACGACCTCTACACGATCCATTCCACGGGCGTGGCCACCGCTCCGGTGATCGCCGCCGCGAACGCCTTCCTGGCCGGGCTCACGGACACCCAGAAGACCGCGACGCAGTTCACCGTCCACTCCACCGAGTGGCGGCTGTGGAGCAACGTCGACTCCTACACGCGTCAGGGTGTCACGCTCGCCGATATGACGGACAATCAGAAGACGTTGGGAACAGCCCTGTTGAAGTCCGCGCTCAGTGCGGACGGCCTGGAGACCACCGAGAAGATCCGCCGGATCAACCAGGCGGCCGGTGAGGCGATCAACAACACCAAGTCCTTCAACGAGGACGCGTACTACTGGACGCTGATGGGCACACCGTCCGCCACCGAGCCCTGGGGCTTCCAGTTCGACGGCCACCACCTGGTCGTCAACTACTTCGTTCTCGGCGACCAGGTCGTCATGAGCCCCTGCTTCTGGGGCTCCGAGCCGACCTCGATGGAGATCGACGGCGAGACCGTCACGGTCGTCCACGAGGAGGTGCTCGCCGGTCTCGCGTTCATCAACTCGCTGACCACCGCGCAGCAGGCGGTCGCGATCGCGTCCTCGACCAAGTCGAACGAGTCGATGAAGGCGGGCGCCTTCTCCGACAACGCGGTCCAGGAGTACACGGGCCTGCGGGCCGACGTGCTGAGCGGCGCCCAGAAGAAGAAGCTCCTCGGCATCGTCGAGGCGTTCGTCGGCCGCGCCAAGGCCGACGTGGCCAAGGTGAAGATGGCCGAGGTCCGCAAGTACCTCAACGACACGTACGTCACCTGGGCCGGCGGCACCGGCGCCGATGACGCCTTCTACGTCCGGGTGCACAGCCCGGTCGTCTGGGTCGAGGTCGACTGCCAGGCGCCGGGCCCGCTCGCGGGCGCGTACGGCGCCACGCAGGGCAGCGGCGCCACCCAGAAGCACGTCCACTCCGTCATCCGCACGCCGAACGGCAACGACTACGGGAGGGAGCTGCTGCGACAGCACTACCTGATGTCACCTCACCACCGGTGACCACACGGGCAGTTGGGAAGCGCAGCTTCTCAACGCCACGCACACGCCTGTGAGTTCTCAGTCATGGCGAGGGCCGCACCCCTTTCGGGTGCGGCCCTCGTTGCGCCGGGCGTTTACAGAGGTGCCGCCGCGCGCTAGCTTCACCAGTGAGTGAGGTGGGAGCGCTCCCATATCTCGGCGGACCGGAACCCGCCGGGCCGGGACCGCTCCCACCTCGCGCGGAACCCCCACGGCATCGAGCGAAGGAGCTCTTGTCATGTACTTAACAATTCCGCGATTATCGTCACCTTCCCGCGCCCGTCGCAGAGCCTTCCTCCTCATCCTGCTGGCCCTCCTCACCACGATCCCGGCCCTCGGCCTGGTCGTCTCGACGGGCGGGAAGGCCGAGGCCCACGGCACCCCCATGAAGCCCGGCAGCCGTACCTTCCTGTGCTGGCAGGACGGACTCACCGACACCGGTGAGATCAAGCCCGTCAACCCGGCCTGCAAGGCGGCGCAGCAGGTCAGCGGCACCACGCCGTTCTACAACTGGTTCTCGGTGCTCCGCTCCGACGGTGCCGGCCGCACCCGTGGCTTCGTGCCCGACGGGGAGCTGTGCAGCGGCGGCAACCCGAACTTCAAGGGCTTCAACGTCCCGCGCAGCGACTGGCCGCTCACCCACCTGACCTCGGGCGCGACGGTCGACTTCTCCTACAACGCCTGGGCCGCACACCCTGGTTGGTTCTACGTCTACATCACCAAGGACGGCTTCGACCCGACCAAGACGCTCACCTGGAACGACATCGAGGAGCAGCCGTTCCTCAGCGTCGACCACCCGCCGCTGCACGGCTCACCGGGCACGGTCGAGGCCAACTACTCCTGGAGCGGCAAGCTTCCGGCGAACAAGTCGGGCCGCCACATCGTCTACGTGGTCTGGCAGCGCTCCGACAGCACGGAGACCTTCTACTCCTGCTCCGACGTCGTCTTCGACGGCGGCAACGGCGAGGTCACCGGCATTCACGACCCGGGCAACCCGACCGACCCCGTGCCCGGCAAGTGCTCCGCCACCCGTCGTACGACGAACAGCTGGTCCGGCGGCTACCAGGCCGAGGTGACCGTCACCAACACCGGCGATGTGCCGATGCTCGGCTGGATGGTCGACTGGGCGCTGCCCGGCGGGCAGTCGGTGGCCAGCCTCTGGAACGGAAACGCGACGTACACCGGGCAGGAGGTGATGGTGCACAACGCCGACTGGAACGGGTCGCTGAGTCCGGGTGGCACCACGACGTTCGGATACGTCGTCCAGGGCTCGGGCGACGATCCGTCGACCACGCTTCCGTGCCAGGTTGGTTGAGTCGCTCAGGGCGGACCGGGTGGGTGTTCGGGACTCACCCGGTCCGCGAGCCCGAGCGCGGTCGGGGGAGTTCCCGGCCCGGGATGGAACATGGCTTGTGATGACGACGGCCGTGGCGTGCGACAACGTTGTCGAGTGGTCTATACAAACTCTACCGCCTCAACGGACAACGATGTCAAGTCAGTTGACCGGCTACCGGCGACCGAGGAGGTTTCCCAGGTCATGAGGGGCGGGGTCCCCGTTGGGCCATCGGGGTCCGCACCGAGCGCGTCACCGGTGTCGCACGCGGTCTTCCGTGGTACCGGTGGCGCACGTTACTGTCCCTGCGGCTTGTGCGACCTGTGGTGCGCGACCCGTCCGAAGGAGGAGGGGCCGCGTCATGCGTTTCCGTCCGTCATCCGTGCTGCTCGCCGTCGTCCTGACAGCCGGCGGCGCCATTCCGGCCCTGGCCGCGCCCGCGGCCGCCCCACCGGACCCGGTCCGGGACCCCACCCCGTACGTCGACCCGCTCATCGGCACCAAGAACGGCGGCAACGTCTTCCCCGGCGCCGTCGTGCCGTTCGGCATGCTCTCCTGGAGCCCCGAGAACACCCGCGGCGACGCGACCCGTACGGCGGCCCCCGGCGGCTACCAGTACGACGCCACCCGCATCCGGGGCTTCAGCCTGACCCACATGTCCGGCACCGGCTGCGCGGGCGGCAGCGGGGACATCCCGTTCTTCCCGTACGCCGGTGAGGTCACCTCCTCCCCGGCGAGCGACACCAAGGACGCCGTGTACGCCGCGGACTTCAAGCACACCGACGAGACCGCGGAGCCCGGCCACTACAAGGTGGGCCTCGCCTCGGGCGTCACCGCCGATCTCACGGCAACCGCGCGCACCGGTTCCGGCCGCTTCACCTTCCCCGCGGACAAGCCCGCCTCGCTGCTGATCCGCACCGCCAACTCCGAGGTGGGCTCGACGACTTCGGACCTCCGCATCGACCCGGCGGCCCGCACCGTCTCCGGCTCCGTCACCTCCGGCAACTTCTGCGGATACCTCGACCCCGAGGGACGACGCGCCTACTACACCCTCCACTTCACCGCCCGCTTCGACCGCGCCTTCAAGGCGACCGGCACCTGGCAGGACGACAAGCTGAGCCCGGGGTCCACGCAGGCGAGCGGCGGCACCGGCGGGTTCGCGCAGGGCGGCCGTCCCGTCGCCGGCAAGGGCGCGGGCGGCTATGTCGAGTTCGCGCCCGGCGCGGACCCCGTGAACGTCAAGGTCGGTATCTCCTACGTCAGCCGGGCGGGCGCCGAGGCGAACCTCGCCGCGGAGAACCCGCCGAAGAGGTCCTTCGACGCCGTGCGTGCGGCGGCTCACCGGGCCTGGCGGGACCGGCTGGGCGCCATCGGGACCGGTGGGGGCACGGACGCCGAGCGCACCACCTTCTACACCGCGCTCTACCACTCCCTCCTGCATCCGAACGTCATCAGCGACGCCGATCGCAGATACCGGGGGAGCGACGACAAGGTGCATGTCGTGCGCCGCGGCCACCGGGCCCAGTACGGCACCTTCTCCGGCTGGGACGTCTACCGCTCGCAGGTCCAGCTCCTCACCCTCCTCGATCCGCGCACCGGCTCGGACATCGCGCAGTCACTGCTCGAACTCGCCCGGCAGAACGGGGGAGTGTGGGACCGCTGGCTGCACGGCGCAAGCGGCACCCACGTCATGAACGGCGACCCGTCGGCGCCCGCCCTCGCCGGGATCCGGGCCTTCGGCGGCACCGACTTCGACCTGCGCGGCGCGCTGGACTCGCTGGTGAAGGCGGCGACGGAGCCGACGCCGCAGGACCTGTCCGCGGCGGGCAAACCGGTGCTGTCCGTGGGGCAACGCCCCTCCCTGGACAAGTACATGGAGCAGCACTACATGCCGTCCGTCTCCAACGCCTGGGGCGGTGCGGCCGAGACCCTCGAAATGTCGGGCGCGGACTTCGCGATCTCCCAACTCGCCCGCGCGGCAGGCGAGAAGGGCACCGCCACCACCTTCGCCAAGCGCTCCCAGTGGTGGCAGAACAACTTCAACATCGCCGCCGATCCCACCGGCGGCTACATCGCGAACCGCAAGGCGGACGGCAGCTGGGTCACCGGCTTCACCCCGGCCACCGGAAACGGCTTCGTCGAGGGCACGGCCGCCCAGTACACCTGGATGGTGCAGCACGACCCCGCCGGGCTCTTCGCGGCGATGGGCGGCCGTGACAAGGCCATGGCCCGCCTGGACACGTTCTTCCACAACGCCGACGGCAGCTGGGCCTTCTCCGGCAGTGGTGGCGACAAGTCCGAGCTGGACAACGAGCCCTCGGTCAACGTGCCCTATCTGTACGCGTACGCGGGCGCTCCCTACAAGACGCAGGAGACGGTCCGCGCGGCGATGGGGAAGCTCTGGTCGACGCAGCCCGGCGGTATCCCGGGCAACGACGACCTGGGCGAGATGTCGTCCTGGTACGTCTTCTCCGCGCTCGGCATGTATCCCCAGGTGCCCTCCCGCCCCGAACTGACCCTCGCCTCACCGCTGTTCCCCCGCGTCCACATCGACCGCCCGGGCGGCCACGACATCGAGATCCGGGCCGCGGGAGCCGCCACCGACTCGCCGTACATCCAGTCCCTGAAGGTCAACGGCCGTACCAGCCACCGCCCTTGGCTCCCCGCCTCCTTCGTACGCGAGGGCGGAACCCTCGACTACACCCTCTCCGGCACGGCCGACCGCAGCTGGGGCACGGACGCGGCCGACGCCCCGCCGTCCTTCCGCGAGGGCGAGCAGCCGTACCAGATCGGCGTGGGCCCGACGGCGGCGACGCTCGCGCCCGGCGGCAGCACGAAGATCGGCATCCGTGCGCTCGCGCTGAACGGCGCCGCCGGGCCCGAGGTCCGCTTCCGGGTGAGGACCCCCGACGGTGTAACCGCGACACCGGCAGAGGGCACGGTCACCGACGGCTCCCAGGAGATCACCCTGTCCGCCGCGGACACCGCGAAGCAGGGCTTCTACGACGTCAGGGTCACCGTCACGTCCGGCGACACGTCGTACGAGCAGCCGGTGGCCCTCACCGTCGCGGCCCCCGGCTCGCTGCTGGCCGCGTACAACAACACGGGTGTCTCGGACGACGACGGCGAACACGACGAGGCCGACTTCGACGGCGGCGGCTGGAGCTACTCCCGGCAGGCCCTCGCCGCGGCGGGCCTGACCCCCGGCAAGCAGGGCACGGTGTCCGGCGGTCTCGCCTTCACCTGGCCCGACTCGCCGTCGGGCCGCCCCGACAACGCCTCGGCGACCGCCCAGACCATCGAACTGCCAAGCCCCGCAACCGAGTTGAGCTTCATCGGCAGCGCCGTGAACGGCAACCAGCAGACCAAGGCGACTGTCACCTACAGCGACGGCAGCACGGAGGCCGTCGACCTCTCCTTCACCGACTGGACCGTCGGCGGCGGAGGCGGCACCGTCCAGTACGGCAACGAGGTCGTCGCCAAGGCCGCGTACCGCAATGTCGCGGGCGCCGACAAGGATCCGGTCCCCACGTACGTCTTCGCGACCAAGCCGTTCACGGCTCCGGCGGGCAAGAACATCCGGAGCGTGAAACTGCCGGACAATACGGATCTGCACGTCTTCACCCTCGCGGTGCGCTGAACAGCCGCTCCCCGCAAGGCAGTCCGCCTCCGCCGGTGCTCCGTCCGGCGGAGGCGGTAGCGTGTGCGGGTCCGACGCCCCCTGCCCCGGAGGAGCCATGAGCCGGCGACCGACAGCGCTGCGGCGCACCGCCCTCTGCCTGGCGCTGACGCTGCTGCTGGGGGCTCTCGCCGGGTGCGGCGCCACGGGCGATCAGAAGAAGTCGTCGATCTCGGTGCCGGAGCTGTTCTATCTGCGACCCACCGGGGACCACTCCGGCCCGACCAACAAGGTGCCCTTCCACGTCGAGGCCGAGGACGTGAAGGCGAGAAGCCGGTACGGAACGCTGGACCATGAACTGATTGTGGACGTCACGGGATCCGAGGGCGCGGTACGGCTGGAGATCGCGGACATCCGCAAGAAGAACCCCCGGTGCGCGGGGGACGCCGCCCGCGTCGTCTGCCACGTGAGCGGGACCTACAACAGCTGGTCGGACCTGGACCGGGTCTATCCGGTCGCCGCTCATGGCAGCAAGCCGGGCGACAACGGACTGGTCCGCTTCAGCTTCGGCACGGACAAGGGGAAGAAGCTCACCGCCCGCACCCGGGTCGTCGTCGGCGAACCCGTGGTGAAGATGCGCACGACCAAGGTGTTCAAGGACGTCGGGCCGGGCTCGGTCCTCAGCACCCCGGTCGTGGTCCGCAACACCGGAGAGGTGCCCGTGCGAGGCGTCGGCCTGAAACTCGCCGTCCAGTCCGGCGTGAGTTTCGAGCACCGGTACGGCAACTGCCGCTACCCGGAACTCCAGAAGGACTCCCTCGCGGTCTGCGAGTTCCCCGCGCTGCGCATCCCGCCCGGCCGGGCGGTCACCCTGCACCCGGACCTGGCGCTGAACGTCTCCACGACCGAGATGTACGCCTCCTTCCATCAGGAGGCGTGGGCCCTGGACATGGGACCCGCCAAGTACAGCGTGGTGCCGAAGGGCGGTGACCTCGGCGACGGCCCGCGACTGAAGGTCGGCGCCGCGACGAAGGCCGACCTGACCGGCACGTTCACCGGCGGTGACGTGTGGAGCCAGGTGCGCGTGGACACCCATGCCGACTTCGAGGTCTCTCCCGTCGAGGTGCACGGCGCGCGCGACTCCGAGCAGACCGTCCACCTCAAGGTCCGCAACAACGGTCCCGCCAACCCCGGAGGCGCGAAGCTGCTGTTCACCCCGCCGCCGGGCACCACCGTGGTCAAGCAGCCCATGGAAGCGATCGACGAGGACGTGTACGAGCCCTACTGCGACCTGGACGAGGGCACGTACTCCTGCTTCGTGCAGGGCGGCCTCGACGCCGGGAAGGCGCGCACCTTCGACTTCACGCTCAGGGTCGGCGGCCCCGGCGAGGGCAGTGTGCGGGTGACGGACACAGCCGAGACCGGCCGCCGCGACCCCGACCCCGCCAACGACACGGCACCGGTTACCGTCCTGCCGTAACCGGTGCCGCGCGTTCAGTGCTTCCGTGCTTCAGGGCCCCCGCGTCAGGCCAGCAGCTCCACCTCCGCCAGCGTCGCCGCGCCGTCGAGCACCAGGCGGTAGTGCGTGTACGCACCCGGATGCGCGACCGAGAACGCCCGGGTCTGCCGGTCCCACGTGAAGGACTCGCCGGAACGCCGGTCGACGTCGGCCCACTTGGTGCCGTCGCTCGAACCCTGGAGGACCCAGCCGGTCGGCGCCTTCGAGCGGTCCGACGACGTCAGCGTGTACTGAACAGCCCTGGCATCACCGGCAGTCGGCAGGTCGACCGACGTGACGCTCGTGTCGGTGGCCGAGGTGTTGTCGAAGAGCGCGCCGCTGCCCTTGAGGACATCCGCGCGGGGCGTGGGCACCTTGTCGTCCTGGGTGATCGACGCCGGTGCCGCGTTCTTCCCGCTGCCCCAGGCGGACGGCTTCGCGCCCATGTCGAAGCGCAGGACCCCGCCGTGTTCGAGCAGTTCGTGCGGCAGTGAAGTCGACTTCCATGTACGGCCGTTGACCTTCACGCCCTGCACGTACACGTTCCGCGCACTGTTCTTCGGCGCGCTGATCACCAGGTCCTTGCCGTTCTCCAGGTGGACGGTCGCCTTGGTGAACAGCGGGGAGCCGATGGCGTATTCGCCGCTGCCCATCACCAGCGGGTAGAAGCCGAGCGAGGAGAACAGGTACCAGGCGGACTGCTCGCCGTTGTCCTCGTCGCCGTGGTAGCCCTGGCCGATCTCGCTGCCGGTGTAGAGGCGGGAGAGGACCTCGCGGACGTTCTTCTGCGTCTTCCAGGGCTGCCCGGCCGCGTCGTACATGTAATTCACGTGGTGGGCCACCTGGTTGGAGTGCCCGTACATGCCCATGCGCACATCACGGGCCTCCGTCATCTCGTGGATGACCCCGCCGTACGAGCCGACGAACTCGGGCGAGGCGGTCTCCGGCGTGGCGAAGTACGTGTCGAGCTTCTGGCCCAGCGCGCCGCGCCCGCCGTACAGGTTCGCAAGGCCCCGGCTGTCCTGCGGCGCCGTGAACGCGTACCCCCAGCCGTTCGTCTCCGTGTAGTCGTAACCCCACACGCGCGGGTCGAACTTCGAGGAGTCGACCCGCCAGTCGCCCTTCGCGTCCCGGCCCTGGAAGAAGCCGGCCTTGGAGTCGAAGAGGTTGACGTAGTCCTGGGCCCGGTTGAGGAAGTAGGCGGCCTCCTCCTTGTAGCGCTTCTTGCCGGTCTTCTTGTAGAGCGCCTGGCCCATCCTCGCGATGCCGTAGTCGTTGACGTAGCCCTCCATCGCCCAGGAGAAGCCCTCGTTGGTGTCGGTGCTGGTGTACCCGAGGAACGGGGAGGTCGCCATGCCCTTGCGGCCGACCCCGGACGAGGGCGGCACGACCGTCGCGTTCTTGACGGCGGCGTCGTAGGCCGCCGCAGCGTCGAAGTGCACGCCCTTCACGTACGCGTCGGCGAACGCCACGTCCGACGACGTGCCGGTCATCAGATCCGCGTACCCGGGCGAGGACCAGCGCGAGGTCCACCCGCCGTCCTTGTACTGCTGCACGAACCCGTCGACCATCTCACCTGCCTGAGAGGGCGTCAGGAAGGAGTACGCCGGCCAGGTCGTCCGATAGGTGTCCCAGAAGCCGTTGTTGACGTACACCTTGCCGTCGACGATCTTCGCGCCGGTGTGGGTCGGCGTGTCCGGATTCGGCATCGGGGAGAACGGCGAGGCGTACTGGAACTTCGAACCGACCTTCTCGAAGCCCGAGTTGGGGTACAGGTACAGCCGGTACATGCTGGAGTACAGCGTTGTCAGCTGGTCCGGTGTCGCGCCCTCCACCTCGACCTTGCCGAGCAGCTTGTCCCACTGGTGCCGGGCGCGGTCCTTGACCGCCTGGAAGGAGGTGCCGTCCGGGATCTCCTGGCGCAGGTTGTCCTTGGCCTGGTCGACACTGATGAGCGAGGTGGCGAGGCGCAGGGTGACCGTGTGGTCGGCGCCGGGCTTGAACTTCAGATAACCCTTGACCCTGCTGGAGTCGCCCTCGGTCACCGGTGCGTCGAACGTCCCGTAGACGAAGAGCCGGGTCGCCCCCGTCGACAGGCCCGACTTCACGTCCGAGTAGCCCGTGACCACTCCGGCGGCCTTGTCCAGCGTCAGCCCCGCCTGCTCCGTCACGTTGTCGAAGACCACACTCGCGTCGTCACCGGGATAGGTGAAGCGCAGCGCCGCCGCGTGGTCCGTGGGCGCCATCTCCGCCTTGAGACCGTTCTCGAACGTCACCCCGTAGTAGTACGGGCGCGCCGTCTCGTTCTCGTGCCGGAAGGCCAGCGCACGGGCGGCGCGGCCGGTGTCCGGGGTGCCGGACGCGGCCGACGGCATCACCTGGAAGGTCTGCCGGTCGCCCATCCAGGGGCTCGGCTCATGGCTGGCACTGAACGCCTGGACGGTCGGCAGGTTGTCCGCGTTGTTGGCCCGCGCATAGTCGTAGAGCCAGCTCAGGGAGCCCGCGTTGGTCACCGGCGTCCAGAAGTTGAAGCCGTGCGGCACCGCGGTCGCGGGGAAGTTGTTGCCGCGCGAGAAGCCACCGCTGGAGTTGGTGCCGCGCGTCGTCAGCGCGTAGTCGGACAGGTGGGCCTTCGGCTTCTGGGGCGCCGCGACCTTGAGGGCCACGTCGTCGAGCCAGCCGCGGAACTTCGCCGGGCCCTTGGGGGAGTCGTACGCCACCAGAATCCGGTCGACCGTCTTCCCGGAGGCGACGGAGCCGATCCGCGAGGCGACGCTGTTCCACTGGTTGACGTACAGCACCTTCGCCGCGCCCTGTCCCTGCGGCGTCAGCGCGAACCCGTGGCTGTCGGTCGCCTTCAGGTCGCTCAGATAGGTGCCGTCCGTGAACGCCAGGTCCACGGACACGTTCGTGGCGTCGTAGTCCCGGTCGCCGTCCGCCATCGACGGGAAGATCCGGTACGACAGCTCGGTGTCCCGCCCGACCGCCACATCGACGTCGAAGACCTTGTTGTACGAGTACGCACGGCCGTCCGCCTTGTGCGTGCCGGCGTACCTGAGGGCCCGCTTGCCGGTGAAGCCCGCGCCGGCCTTGGCGGTGGGGGAGCCGCTCGGGCCGCGGTCCACCAGCGAGAGCATGTCCTTGGGCGCGGGCTCCTCGCTGCCGCCCGTCGAGAACTGGACATCGGACAGCTGGAGGATGTCCCCGCCGTTGTTCTTCGTGACGTCGAGCCGGAAGTGCTGGTACTCGACGGGACTCGCGATGTCGTACGTCTGCGTCCGGAACCGCTCGGGGAAGGACTCGCCGGTGCGCGTGTCGAGGGTCTTCCAGTCCTTGCCGTCCGTGGAGCCCTGAAGGGTCCAGTCCTCGGGGTCGCGCTCGTCGTGGTCGTTGGCCGACGTCAGCGCGTACGTGACGACCTTGACCGGCGCGTCCAGGTCGAACTCGGCCCAGCCGGTGGGCTCGAAAGTGAGCCACTTGGTGCTCGGCTCACCGTCGACGAGGTTCTCCTTCACCTCGCCCGCGCCCGAGTTCTCCCCGCTCGCCCGGACATCGGTGACATGGTCGGTCACATTGCCCGGGATGCCGCTGCTGTAGCCGCCGTCGACGCCGTCGGCCCGTTTCGTACCATCCGATGACGTATCGACCGTATTCAGCCAGTCCGGTGCGGGATCGCCCGACTCGAAGGACGAGGCGAACTCCCGGTCGGCGGCCGCCACTCGGGCGGGCAGGGCGACCGCCGCGCCCTGCGAGGCCGCCACCAGGGCCAGGGCCGCCACCCCCAGGACCGTCGGAGCACCCCACTTGTAACGAGCTCTGTGATGCATGCGAGAGCACCCTCCCTGCGCGCTGGACAACGTTGTCACATTCGCTGCGCAAGGATCAGTAGGGGGTCAAGTTGTCAGTGATGTCAAGGGTGTTGGATGCAGCATCCGGGGTGCATGTCGTACGACTGGTGATTTATCGCGCACGCGCCAGGAGGCCTCGTGGTATGGATCTTCGCCGGGGCCGCACACAGGGGCCTCATATTTCCGAGAGGTCTCAACTCGGAAAAGACCGACAGCCAACCTTGCATTCGATCTTGCTCCGCTGGCGGGAAGTGGACTATACCTGTCGGCGTCTGCCCCGCCGTTCGATCGGTCGGGCACGAGCCCCGGGGGAGGCGGAAAGGGTGGTTTGACGTGCCGTGCACACCGGCTGCCGTGTATTCCCACCGATCCCGGAACATCACCTACTCAGTACTGCCCGCATTTCCTGCATGACCCCAGCTTGACCTAACTGCGGTGCCGGGGAGGATCCGGTTCACCGCCTGAGTCCTGGAGAAGGCGAGGACTTGAGCATGGGATCCACTTCCGCCGAGAACAGCAACACCGAAGGCGTCGGCCGCCGCGATCTGATCAAGCGGTCCGCAGCACTGGGCCTGATCACCGTCCCCACCATGAGCTTCCTGTCCGCCTGCGCGAGCGGCGGCGGAGACGACAGCTCCGGCGACGAGAACCAGGGCAAGACCAGCAAGAAGAACCCCTTCGGCGTGGACAAGGGCACCAAGGTCGACGTCGTCGTCTTCAAGGGCGGATACGGCGACGACTACGCCAAGGCCTGGGAAGCCGCCTTCGACAAGAAGTGGGGCACCAAGAGCGTCCACACGGGCACCCAGGAGATCACCGGCAAGCTCCAGCCCCGCTTCAACAACAACACCCCGCCGGACATCGTCGACGACTCCGGCGCCCAGCAGATCAAGCTGGACGTGCTCGCCAAGAACGGCCAACTGCTCGACCTGGCCGCCGTGCTCGACGCCCCGTCCATCGACGACCCGAGCAAGAAGGTCCGCGACACCCTCATCCCCGGCACGCTCGACCCGGGCCTGCAGGGCGGCAAGGTCGTGGCCCTCAACTACATCTACACGGTGTGGGGCCTGTGGTACTCCGGCAAGCTCTTCAAGGAGAAGGGCTGGGAGGTGCCGAAGACCTGGGACGACTTCCTCGCCATCTGCAAGGACGCCAAGTCGCAGGGCATCGGCGGCCTCGCCCACCAGGGCAAGTACCCGTACTACATCAACGTCGCCATCATGGACCTGATCGCCAAGAAGGGCGGTCTGGACGCCATGAAGGCGATCGACAACCTCGACCCGAAGGCGTTCGTCGGGTCCGACGCCGCCCAGGCGGCCGTCGAGGCGATCTACGAGGTCGTCGAGAAGGGCTACCTGCTGCCGGGCACCAACGGTCTCACCCACACCGAGTCGCAGACCCGCTGGAACCAGTACAAGGCCGCGTTCATCACCTGCGGCTCCTGGCTGGAGAACGAGCAGCTCAAGCAGACCCCGGCCGACTTCGACATGAAGTTCATGCCGATGCCCAACCTGCCCGGCAGCGCGCTGCCCTTCGAGGCGATCCGGGCCGGCTCGGGTGAGCCCTTCATCATCCCCGCGAAGGCCGGAAACCTGCCTGCCGCCAAGGAGTTCATGCGGAGCATGCTCTCCAAGGAGTGGTCGACGCTCTTCGCGCAGAAGGCCAACTCGCTCACCATCCTCAAGGACGGCGTCTCCACCGGCGTAAAACTGCGTCCGGGTACGCAGTCCACCGTTGAGGCCTCGAAGGCGGCGGGCGACAATACCTTCAACTACCTGTACCCCAACTGGTACAGCGAGATGGGCACCGCCATCGAGAACGCGTCCAACGAGCTGATGTCCAAGCGTATTCAGCCGAAGGAATGGCTGAAGCGGGCTCAGGCCGCCGTCGACAAGGCCGCCAAGGACCCGGCGTCCAAGAAGAACCACCGCGACTGACACGCAACCCGGAACACCAGGGTCACGCACACCCGGAACACCAGGGTCACGCACACCCGGAACACCAGGGGCAGGATGCCATGCGAAAAGGGCAGTACCGGTTCGTCGCGGGGTTTCTCCTCGCTCCTTTGGCGCTGTATCTGATCTTCGTGATCTGGCCGTACATACAGACCATCGGCTACTCCTTCACCGACTGGACGGGCCAGTCACAGAAGTTCAGCTTCGTCGGCCTGGACAATTACACGGCGTTGTTCAAGGACGACGTGTTCATGGGCGCCATCTGGCACAACATCCTGTTCCTGGTGTTCATCCCGGTGATCACCATCCTGCTCGCCCTCTTCTTCGCCTTCATGGTGAACGCGGGCGGGCGGGGCCGGGCCGGCGGTGTCGAGGGCGTCGCCGGCTCGAAGTTCTACAAGATCGTCTACTTCTTCCCGCAGGTGCTCTCGCTCGCGATCGTCGCCGTCCTGTTCGGCGCGCTCTACCGAAGTGACGGCGGTGGCCTGCTCAACGGCATCCTGATCAAGCTGGGCCTCGTCGACGCGAACAATCCGATCGAGTGGATGAACGAGCCCAAGCTCGTCCTGTGGTGCCTGATGGCGGTGGTGGTCTGGCACGGCGTCGGCTTCTACCTGGTGCTGTTCTCGGCCGCCATGCAGTCCATCCCGAAGGACATCTACGAGGCCGCGCTGCTCGACGGCGCCGGCCGCGGGCACACCTTCTTCCGGGTCACCCTGCCCCTGCTGTGGGACACGGTGCAGACGGCGTGGGTCTACCTCGGCATCATCGCGATGGACATGTTCGTGCTCGTCTCCACCATGACCCAGGGCACCGGGTACGGCGGCGGGCCCGACCACCACAGCGACGTCATGGCGAACGTCATGATGCGCAACTTCCTCTACTTCGGAAAGAGCGGCTACGCCTGCGCCATGGGCGTCGTCATGCTGCTCCTCACCCTGGTCCTGTCCGTGGTCACGCTGCGCGCCACCCGCCGCGAGCGCATCGAGTTCTGAGCGGGAGAGAGACCATGAGCGCACCCATCACCGAACCGACCAAGGTCGACACACCCGGCGTACCGCCCGGAGGCACGGTAAAGAAGGCCCCGCCGCGGCCCGGCGACAAGCGCAGCGAGGGCATGACCCTCAATGTCTTCTCGCACGGATTCCTCGCCCTGTGGGCCGTGTTGATCATCCTTCCACTGCTCTGGCTGGTCCTGAGCTCCTTCAAGACCGACGCGCAGATCGGTGGCTCGGCCCTGGGCTGGCCCTCCAACTGGCAGCTGGACGTGTTCAGCAGGGCCTGGGACAAGGGCATCGGCGACTACTTCGCCAACACGCTCATCGTGCTGGTGTTCTCGGTCCCACTGACCATGCTGCTGGGCTCGATGGCGGCCTATGTGCTGGCCCGCTACGAGTTCCCGGGCAACCGGCTCGTCTACTACTTCTTCGTCGGCGGGGCGATGTTCCCGGTGTTCCTCGCCCTCGTGCCGCTGTTCTTCATGGTCAAGCGGCTCGACATGTTGAACACCTACCAGGGTCTGATCCTGGTGTACGTCGCCTACTCGATGCCGTTCACCGTGTTCTTCATGCACGCCTTCTTCCGCACGCTGCCGAACGCCGTCTTCGAGGCCGCGGTCCTGGACGGCGCCTCGCACAGCCGGGCGTTCTTCCAGGTCATGCTGCCGATGGCGAAGCCCGGCCTGCTGAGCGTCGGCATCTTCAACGTGCTGGGCCAGTGGAACCAGTACATCCTGCCGTCGGTGCTGATGCAGCCGCAGAAGGGCGGCGATCCGGAACGGTACGTGCTCACCCAGGGCCTCATCCAGCTCCAGCAGCAGCAGGGCTACGCCACCGACCTGCCCGTCCTCTTCGCCGGCGTCACCATCGCCATGATCCCGATGCTCGTCGTCTACCTGTCCTTCCAACGCCAGGTCCAGGCGGGCATGACCTCGGCCACGCTCAAGTAGCCCTGCCGCACGTTTCGCTCGTCCAGCGCCTGCGCCACCCTCGCTCCCGGGGGTGACGCAGGCGTCTTCGGGAAAGAGGCCGCGGCGCGACGGGGTGTGAACCGAAGGGAGAGCGTCCCTGCGGTTCGCGGCCGAAAGGGTGACAAATTACGCATAGCCGGGCTCTCGTTGGTGTGGCGTGCGTCACGGATGTCGTTGCGTCCCTGGTCAGCGCCTTGTCTCCGGCGTCAGGGCTGGGTTTTTCCGCTTCCGAGGCGTCGCGCATCGTCCGGGCCGGGCCTTCATCTGTGTGCCCTATTGCCCAGATGTGGCGCAACCTCTTGACGGGAGGTAACCCAAACGGCTCAGCTTAGAGTTCACTAGTTGGACATAGACGGGGCCTCATTGTGGCGGCCCCGTACGCGGGAGGTCGTCGTGGAGACTCCGGGGTCGCAGTCGTCGCTGCACCGGGCCAATCTGGAGCGCGTCGTCCGTGCGGTGCGGCTTGCGGGCTCGCTGACGCAGGCGGAGATCGCGAGGACGACGGGCCTGTCCGCCGCGACCGTCTCCAATATCGTCCGTGAGCTCAAGGACGGTGGAACGGTCGAGGTCACACCCACTTCGGCCGGGGGTCGCAGGGCCCGCAGCGTCAGTCTGAGCGGCGATGCCGGCATTGTCATCGGCGTCGACTTCGGGCATACGCATTTGCGCGTCGCGGTCGGGAATCTCGCCCACCAGGTGCTCGCCGAGGAGTCGGAGCCGCTGGATGTGGACGCGTCCGCGGCGCAGGGCTTCGACCGGGCGGAGGAGCTGGTCAGTCGCCTGATCGCAGCAACCGGGGTCGACCGGTCGAAGATCGCGGGCGTGGGGCTCGGTGTACCCGGCCCGATCGACGTCGAGTCCGGGACTCTGGGCTCCACCTCGATCCTGCCGGGCTGGACCGGCGCGAAGCCCGCCGAGGAGCTGCAGGGGCGGCTCGGCGTGCCCGTGCACGTGGACAACGACGCCAACCTCGGCGCCCTCGGCGAGCTGGTCTGGGGCAGTGGGCGCGGCGTCAAGGACCTGGCGTACATCAAGGTCGCCAGCGGTGTCGGTGCGGGACTCGTCATCAGCGGCAAGATCTACCGCGGCCCGGGTGGCACAGCGGGAGAAATCGGGCATATTACTCTTGATGAATCCGGCCCCGTCTGCCGCTGCGGCAACCGGGGCTGCTTGGAGACCTTCGCGGCGGCGCGCTATGTGCTGCCGCTCCTCCAGTCCAGTCATGGCACGGATCTGACCATGGAAGGAGTGGTCAGGCTGGCACGGGACGGAGATCCGGGCTGCCGTCGTGTGATCGCCGACGTCGGTCGACACATCGGCAGTGGAGTCGCCAATCTCTGCAATTTGCTGAACCCGAGCCGGGTGGTCCTCGGCGGCGACCTAGCGGAAGCCGGCGAGCTGGTTCTCGGGCCCATAAGGGAGTCTGTCGGCCGCTACGCGATCCCGAGTGCGGCACGCCAACTGTCCGTTCTCCCGGGGGCACTTGGGGGCCGTGCGGAGGTGCTCGGAGCACTCGCTCTCGCGCTCAGCGAGATGGGTGATTCGACCCTTTTGGACGGCACGCTGCATGCAGTGACCCCTGCCTTCACTTAGAGAACGGATGGCACCGTTGCCATCTCGTTAAGGATTTACTTCTTGACGTCGCACGTGTGGCCGAGTTGACTTCCAGCCACCTCGGCCGCAACGTCGCGGCCTCGTCAGGGAGGTTTCTGAAGTGAACACGCGTATGCGTCGTGCCGCCGTTGCTGTCGCCGCTGGTGCGATGGCCGTATCGCTGGCTGCCTGTGGCAGTGCCAAGGAGTCCGGCGACAAGAGTGAGGCTTCGAAGTCCGCTTCGAAGAAGGGCGACGCGATCAAGGTCGGTCTGCTCCTGCCGGAGAACGAGACCGCGCGTTACGAGAAGTTCGACAAGCCCTTGATCGAGAAGAAGGTCAAGGAGCTCACGAACAACAAGGGCGAGGTCGTCTACGCCAACGCCAAGCAGCAGGCCACCACCCAGGCCCAGCAGGTCGACACGATGATCACCAACAAGGTGGACGTGCTGATCGTGGACGCGGTGGACTCCAAGGCCATCGCGAGCGGCGTGAAGAAGGCCAAGGAGGCCGGCATCCCCGTCGTCGCCTACGACCGCCTGGCCGAGGGTCCCATCGACGCCTACACCTCGTTCGACAACGAAGAGGTCGGCCACGTTCAGGGCAAGGCGCTCCTGACGGCCCTGGGCGCCAAGGCCAAGCCCTCCGCGAAGATCGTCATGATGAACGGCGCGATCACCGACCCGAACGCCGCCCTCTTCAAGAAGGGCGCGCTCGCCGAGCTCAAGGGCAAGGTCGACATCGCGAAGTCGTACGACACCAAGGAGTGGAAGCCCGAGAACGCCAACCAGAACATGGAAGGCGCGATCGCCGCGATCGGCAAGGACAAGATCGTCGGCGTCTACTCCGCCAACGACGGCATGGCGGGCGGCATCATCACCGCCCTGAAGGCCGCGGGCGTCTCCCCGCTCCCGCCGGTCACCGGCCAGGACGCCGAGCTCGCCGGTGTGCAGCGCATCGTCGCGGGTGAGCAGTACATGAGCGTCTACAAGCCGTACGCCCCCGAGGCCACCGCCGCCGCCGAGATGGCCGTCGCGCTCGCCCAGGGCAAGTCGCTCGACTCGGTCGCCAAGGACAAGGTCGACAGCCCGACCACCAAGGCCGTCCCGTCGGTCATCGTCCCGGTCATCTCGCTGACCAAGGCGAACGTCAACGACACCGTCATCAAGGACGGCGTCTACACCGCCGCCGAAATCTGCACGGCCAAGTACAAGGCGGCCTGCGACAAGCTCGGCATCAAGTAAGTCACCGCAGGTCTCTATCCGCGTACGGGAATTCGTCCTTGAATTCCCGTACGGGACTTGCGCTCCAAGCCCCTCCGGCACCCCGCCGTCAAACAGCCCCGCAAGCTAGGCGGGGTGCCGGACGGAACTCCCCCCGATCTTTCTGCACAACCTCCCGCCGGGTCAGGCGGCGAAGGAGATGGTTCACGTGTCCGCTACGCCTGTTCTGGCGTTGCGCGGGGTCTCGAAGCGGTTCGGTGCCGTTCAGGCGCTCACCGACGTAGAGCTCGAGGTCCACGCCGGTGAGGTGGTCGCCCTGGTGGGCGACAACGGCGCCGGAAAGTCCACGCTGGTCAAGACGATCGCCGGCGTGCATCCCATCGATGAGGGCGTCATCGAGTGGGGCGGCAAGGCAGTTCAGATCAACCGGCCGCACGACGCCCAGAGCCTGGGCATCGCGACCGTCTACCAGGACCTCGCGCTGTGCGACAACATCGACGTCGTCGGCAACCTCTTCCTGGGCCGCGAGCTCAAGCGCCGCGGCGTTCTGGACGAGGTCGAGATGGAGCGCCGCGCCCGCGAGCTCCTGCAGACGCTGTCGATCCGCATCCCCAGCGTGCGCATCCCGATCGCCTCGCTCTCCGGCGGTCAGCGCCAGACCGTGGCCATCGCGCGCTCCATGCTCGGCGAGCCCAAGCTGGTCATCCTCGACGAGCCCACCGCGGCCCTCGGTGTCGAGCAGACCGCGCAGGTCCTCGACCTGGTGGAGCGGCTGCGCGAGCGCGGCCACGCAGTCATCCTCATCAGCCACAACATGGCCGATGTGAAGGCCGTCGCCGACAAGGTCGCCGTACTGCGGCTCGGCAGCAACAACGGCGTCTTCGAGGTCAAGTCGACCTCGCAGGAAGAGATCATCTCCGCCATCACCGGCGCCACGGACAACGCCGTGACCCGTCGTGCGGCGCGCAGCAACGGGGAGGCTCAGAAGTGAGCATCGACAAGACCTCCGCCACGCCGGAGGACCAGCACATCGTCGAGAACCCCGAGGCCGCCGCCGGAGCCGACGTCGCCGTCGACCCCCGGCTGCTGGTGCGCGAGCGCGGTCTCGCCGGCTACCTGGACGAGTTCAAGCGCAAGATGCGCGCGGGCGACCTGGGCTCCATGCCCGTCGTGGTCGGCCTGATCATCATCTGCGCGATCTTCCAGAGCCTGAACTCGGCCTTCCTCTCGGCCGAGAACCTGAACAACATCGCCGTGGCCATGGTGGCCACCGGCATGATGTCGGTCGGCATCATCTTCGTGCTGCTGCTCGGCGAGATCGACCTGTCGGTCGGCTCGGTGAGCGGTGTCGCGGGTGCGGTCACCGCCGTACTCAGCGTCACGCACGGCATGAACGAGTGGCTCGCCGTGATCATCGCGATCGCCAGCGGCGCTGCCATCGGCGCGATCCACGGGTTCTTCTTCGCCAAGATCGGCGCGCCCGCGTTCGCGGTCACGCTGGCCGGCCTGCTGTTCTGGCTCGGCTTCATGCTCCAGATCCTGGGCGAGAACGGCACCATCAACCTCGACGGCGACGGCGTGGTCGGCAAGCTGACCACGTACTACTTCACGGACGTCGCGGCGGCCTACGCCCTCGCCGTGGTCGCGGTCGCGGGCTTCTTCCTCTCCTCGTACCTGGACAGCCGCCGCCGTCAGGCCGCGGGCGTCCCGTCCCGGCCGCTCGTCGACATCCTGGTGCGCACCGGCGCGCTGGCGATCGTCGCCTTCGCCGCGGCGGTCATGTTCAACCAGTACAAGGGCCTGCCGCTGGCGCTGCTGCTCTTCGTGGTGTTCCTGGTCGGCACGGACTTCCTGCTGCGCCGCACCGCGTACGGTCGCAAGATCTTCGCGCTCGGCGGCAGCGTCGAGGCCTCCCGCCGTGCCGGTATCAACGTCACGGCGATCCGGATCTCGGTCTTCTCCATCGCGGGTACCTTCGCGGCCATCGGCGGTCTGTTCTGGGCCTCCAAGATCGCGGCGGCGAACCAGGGCTCCGGCACTGGTGACCTGCTGATGAACGTCATCGCGGCAGCCGTCATCGGCGGCACCAGCCTCTTCGGCGGCCGCGGCCGCACCTGGAACGCGCTGCTCGGTGTCATGGTGATCACCTCGATCCAGTACGGCCTGGCCCTGCAGGGCATCGCCACCCCGATCCAGTACATGATCACCGGTGGTGTGCTGCTGGCGACGGTCGTCATCGACTCCGTCACCCGCAAGACCCAGAAGACGGCGGGCCGCGCCTAGCGGCTGCCCCACCCTGGACGAAGTGCCCGGTACCAATGGCGGTACCGGGCACTTCCATGTGCGGAACGCGTCCGGAACACATGCGAAAAAGGAACGCGTGTACGGGCGATTTACGGCCGTTCGCGTGACGTACACCCCAGAGCCCGGACGCCGCCATGAAAGGCGGAACATTAGACTCGACAGACCCGGCGAAAGCTCGAACAGCTCTACTGCAAGGAGGCACGGGTGCCGCTGCTGACCCGCATCACGGGACCGCGCGATCTGGACCGGCTCAGCCTGGAGCAGCTGGACCAGCTGGCAGAGGAGATCCGGACCTTCCTCGTCGACGCCGTCTCCAAGACCGGCGGCCACCTCGGCCCCAACCTCGGTGTGGTCGAGCTCACCATCGCCCTGCACCGCGTCTTCGAGTCGCCGAAGGACAGGGTGCTGTGGGACACGGGCCACCAGTCCTACGTCCACAAGCTGCTCACCGGCCGTCAGGACTTCTCGAAGCTGAAGATGAAGGGCGGCCTGTCCGGCTACCCCGCGCAGTCCGAGTCCGAGCACGACGTGATCGAGAACTCGCACGCCTCGACCGTCCTCGGCTGGGCCGACGGCCTCGCCAAGGCCAACGAGGTGCAGGGCCGCGGTGACCACGTGGTCGCCGTCATCGGCGACGGCGCCCTGACCGGCGGCATGGCCTGGGAGGCGCTCAACAACATCGCGGACGCCAAGGAGCGCCCGCTGGTGATCGTCGTCAACGACAACGAGCGCTCGTACGCGCCCACCATCGGCGGCCTCGCGAACCATCTGGCGACCCTGCGCACCACCGACGGCTACGAACGCTTCCTGGCCCGCACCAAGGACCTCCTGGAGCGCACCCCGGTCCTCGGCAAGCCGCTCTACGAGACCCTGCACGGCGCCAAGAAGGGCCTGAAGGACTTCATCGCCCCGCAGGGCATGTTCGAGGACCTCGGCATCAAGTACGTCGGCCCGATCGACGGCCACGACATCGAGGCCCTGGAGTCCGCGCTGGCCCGCGCCAAGCGCTTCGGCGGCCCGGTCATCGTGCACTGCCTCACCGAGAAGGGCCGCGGCTACCAGCCCGCCCTCCAGGACGAGGCGGACCGCTTCCACGGCATCGGCCCCATCCACCCGGACACGGGTCTGCCGATCAAGGCCTCGGGCGCCGACTGGACCTCCGTCTTCGGCGACGAGATGGTCGAACTCGGCAGGGAGCGCGAGGACATCGTCGCCATCACGGCCGCCATGCTCCAGCCGGTCGGCCTGAAGAAGTTCGCGGACGCCTTCCCGAACCGGATCTACGACGTCGGCATCGCCGAGCAGCATGCCGCCGTCTCCGCCGCGGGCCTCGCCACCGGCGGACTGCACCCCGTCTTCGCCGTCTACGCGACCTTCCTCAACCGCGCCTTCGACCAGGTCCTGATGGACGTGGCCCTGCACAGGTGCGGGGTCACCTTCGTACTGGACCGCGCGGGCGTCACCGGCACCGACGGCGCCTCCCACAACGGCATGTGGGACATGTCGATCCTCCAGGTCGTACCGGGCCTGCGCCTCGCCGCGCCGCGCGACGCCGACCAGGTCCGCGCCCAGCTGCGCGAGGCCGTCGAGGTGGACGACGCGCCGACCGTGGTCCGCTTCTCCAAGGGCGCCGTCGGCCCGGCGGTGCCCGCCGTGGGCCGTATCGGCGGCATGGACGTACTGCGCGAGCCCGGCACCGACGCCCCCGACGTCCTCCTGGTCTCCATCGGTGCCCTCGCGCCGATGTGCCTGGAGATCGCCGGCCTGCTCGACAAGCAGGGCATCACCACGACCGTCGTCGACCCGCGCTGGGTCAAGCCCGTCGACGAGGCCATGGCACCGCTCGCCGAGCAGCACCGCGTCGTCGTCACCGTCGAGGACAACTCCCGCGTCGGCGGCGTCGGTTCGGCGATCGCCCAGGCCCTGCGCGACGCGGGCGTCGACGTCCCCCTGCGGGACTTCGGCATCCCGCCGCGCTTCCTCGACCACGCCTCCCGCGCCGAGGTCATGGCGGAGATCGGCCTCACCGCGCCGGACATCGCCCGCCAGGTCACCGGGCTCGTCTCCAAGCTGGACGGACGGTTCGAGCGCACCACCGCGCAGGCCGTGGAAGCGGCGGTGGAGCCCGCCCGCGACTGACGCGTTCCCGCGGTCCTCTGGGCCGGTTCCGCCACCCTGTTCGGGTGGCGGAACCGGCCCATCTGCGTGAATCCACCCGTGCCGGGGCATACGGAGCACGAACCCCCTCGATCATGTCGAGGACGACGAGCGTGGGAGGTACATCCGTGAGCACCCTCTTCAGAACGAAGAAGGTCGAACAGTCGATCTTGGACACTGAGGAGCCGGAGCACGCACTCAAGAAGTCGCTCTCGGCCCTGGACCTCACCGTCTTCGGCGTCGGCGTGATCATCGGCACCGGCATCTTCGTCCTCACCGGCACGGTGGCCAGGAACAACGCCGGTCCCGCCGTCGCCCTGGCCTTCGTGGTGGCCGGGGTCAGCTGCGGGCTCGCCGCGCTCTGCTACGCCGAGTTCGCCTCCACGGTGCCGGTGGCGGGCTCCGCGTACACCTTCTCCTACGCCTCCCTCGGCGAACTGCCCGCCTGGACCATCGGCTGGGACCTGGTCCTGGAGTTCGCGCTCGGCACGGCGGTGGTCGCCGTCGGCTGGTCCGGCTACATCGCCTCACTGCTGGACAACGCCGGCTGGCATCTGCCGGCGAGGCTCGCGGGCCGGGACGGAGCCCACGGCTTCGGCTTCGACATCCTCGCCGCCGCCCTGGTCCTCGTGCTCACCGGCATTCTCGTGCTCGGCACCAAGCTCTCGGCGCGCGTCACCTCGATCGTCGTCGCCATCAAGGTGACGGTCGTCCTCGTCGTGATCGTCGCGGGCGCCTTCTTCATCAAGGGCGACAACTACCACCCGTTCATCCCCAAGGCGCAGACCGTGGAGGCGGGCGGAGACCTCCAGTCCCCGCTCATCCAGCTGATGTTCGGCTGGGCCCCGTCCAACTTCGGCGTGATGGGCATCTTCACCGCCGCCTCCGTCGTCTTCTTCGCCTTCATCGGCTTCGACGTCGTCGCCACGGCCGCCGAGGAGACCAGGAACCCGCAGCGCGACATGCCGCGCGGCATCCTCGGCTCCCTGCTCATCTGCACCACCCTCTACGTCGCGGTGTCCATCGTCGTGACCGGGATGCAGCACTACACGAAGCTGTCCGTCACCGCGCCGCTCGCCGACGCCTTCAAGGCCACCGGACACCCGTGGTTCGCGGGGTTCATCAGCTTCGGCGCCGCCGTCGGCCTCACGACCGTGTGCATGATCCTGCTGCTCGGCCAGACCCGCGTCTTCTTCGCGATGAGCCGCGACGGACTGCTGCCCCGCTTCTTCTCCCACGTCCACCCGAGGTTCAAGACCCCGCACCGGCCGACGATCCTGCTCGGCGTGATCATCGCGATCCTCGCGGGCTTCACGCCCCTGAGCGAGCTCGCCGAACTGGTCAACATCGGCACGCTCTTCGCCTTCGTGGTCGTCGCGCTCGGCGTGATCATCCTCCGCAGGTCCCGCCCCGACCTGCACCGCTCCTTCCGCACCCCGCTGGTACCCCTGGTCCCGATCCTGTCGGTCCTCGCCTCGCTGTGGCTGATGCTCAACCTGCCCGCCGAGACCTGGCTGCGCTTCGGGATCTGGATGGTGATCGGCTTCTTCGTCTACTTCCTGTACGGGATCTCGCACAGCCGTCTCGGGCGGCGCGACGAGACGTCGGTGGGTGAGGTGCTGTAGCCGCCGGGCGAGGGCACCGGGGTTCGTGGGGGCCTCAGTTCGTCACCGGAGTGCTCGCCCACCTGCGTGTGATCCTGCCCACCGCGGCGGTCGCCTCCTCGGCCGGCCGCCCGCCTGCGCGCACCGCGGGGGAGAACTCGATGTGCAGGAACGGCACGTGGTCGTCGTCGGCGTCGCGGCTCTGCACGTTCTCCCGGCCCTCCAAGGGGCAGCTCCTGGCCCAGGCCCGGCACACGTTGAAGCCGCGTGCGCGGAAGGCGTCGGCCAGCGTGCGGCCGTCCTGCCGACCCGTCGGTCCGGCCCCGGTGGAGGCGACCATGTCGTAGCCGGGGGCGGAGGAGGCGGCGAAGCCGTGCAGCTGGATCCCGGGCATCCCCCGCCGGGCAAGCTCGGCGCAGACGGCACTGAAGACGGTGTCCTCGCGGTGCGCCACGTCCGCGGAGTTCCCGACTCCGGCTTTGCGGTGTGCTCCCGCGATCACCAGAACGCCACCGGGGGCGCCACGCATCACCTGCACGCCCAGCAGCTCGGTACCCCGGTCGAAGATCGGATGCGGGACCTGCACGGACCAGCGGGGGCGGTGGTCCAGGTCGATGTAGAACCGGCCCCAGCCGCGCGGAGCCACGGCGGCGTCGGTGCGGTCGGCCACCTCGGCGTAGTGGGCTCCGGAGGAGCGGTCGACGACGGTACGCACGGTGAAGTCGCGTTGCGAAAGCTGCTGCTCCGCTTCCTTGCGGTGCCCGTCGAGCAACAGGCCGACCGCCGCGGCGATGCCCTCGCGGTTGGCGCGGCTGGGTTGTCGGTAGCCGTGGTCCGCGCTGAACCGGCTTGTGTAATCCGTCACTTCGCGCGCCAGGTCGATCTCCCCGGCGCCCTTGAAGGCATGCCGGCCCGCACCGTCCGTGGCCTTGCCTTGGTCGGTGTGGAGGAGGGCGGTGAGTGCACCGGCGAGACCGGCGACGACCAGGAGTATTGTCGTGATCGTTATGATCCGTGGGCGGATGGCTCTCATGGTTGTATCAAGATATCCCGGTGAACAGACGCCGTAGCCGCACCCTGCTGAGCCTGCTGACCCCGCTCTCCCTCGTCGCCGCCGTGTCCGGCTGCGGCCTCGTCTCGGGCGGCGGGGACGACCAGAGCGGCGGGCGCTCCTTCACCGTCGCGGCAGCCGGGGACATCCTGATGCATCCCGAGCTGGTGGACCAGGCGCGCAAGGACGCCAAGCGCACCGGCAAGGGCGTGGACGGGCTGGACTTCGGGCCGATGATGGCCGGCATCAAGCCGGTGATCAGCAAGGCGGACCTGGCGATCTGTCACTTCGAGCCGGTGATGGGTGCGCCGAAGGGCCCGTTCGAGGGCTTCCCGGACTTCCAGGTGCCCCCGCAGGTCGCGAAGACGATCAAGAGCGTCGGCTACGACACCTGCTCCACCGCCTCCAATCACACGCTCGACCACGGGTACGAGGGCGTGAAGCGCACCCTGGACGGGCTGGACGCCGCCGGCCTGAAGCACACGGGTTCCTTCCGGACGAAGAAGGAGTCGCTCACCCCGCTGATCATGGACGTCAAGGGTGTCAAGGTCGCCCAGATATCGTTCGCGTACGGCTTCAACGAGCCCCACAAGCTGCCGAAGGACAAGCCCTGGCTCGCCAACCAGCAGGATCTGCGCCAGATCAAGGCCGCTGAGCAGCGGGCCCGCAAGGCCGGTGCCGAAGTGGTGATCCTCTCCCTGCACTGGGGTCGCGAGCACCACCCGGAGCCCTCGTCCACGCAGCTCTCCTTCGCCCGGCAGATCGCCCGTCACACGGGTATCAATCTGGTCATCGGCCACCACGCGCACGTCGTGGAGCCCATGGAGAAGGTCGACGGAACCTGGGTGACCTATGGCCTCGGCAACCAGATCGCCCGGCACGAGGTGCCGACGGGGCTGACCGAGGAGGGCGTGATCACCTGGTTCACGTTCACCGAGCACGGCAAGGGCAACTGGGAGGTCCGGCCCCGCTACGAGCCGACGCTGCTGATGATCCCGCCGGACGCCGAGAACGAGCGGGACGGCGGCGCGGCCACCTACAAGGACGACGACGTGAGGGACTACCGCCTGCTGGACGTGGCGACCGCGCTCCGGGACGACCAGGACCTCACGGACGCCCAGCGGGCCCGGCTGCGGCTCGCGTTCGAACGCACGGAGGGCACCCTGCTCAACCGTGGCGCGGCCAAGGACGGTCTGAAGGCACTGACCTCGCTGCCCGATTAATGTGCATGCATGCCCGATCCTGACCGCCTAAACGCGAATGTTGCGTACATCACAAAGCAACCTGCGCAACTCTGAGGGCCTCCTACCAGTCTGACTGCTGCGGGTGTGCCCGGGAGACGGGCGCGCCCGCAATGCATCCGTAATCGAACAACGTTCCCGATTTCCTGTGCGGAACTGGCCGTCCCGCACCCCTGAGAGGACCCTCCTGTGGCGTCACCGCCTCCGGCGCGGCACCATCGAGCCCGCCGTCGTGCCGACATGTCGCTGATCGGAGGCATCCGCCCGCCGATCGCGGTCCTGTCGGTGCTCCTCCTGACGCTTGCCGGCGTCACAGCACTCGTGCTGGGCCGCGTCGACAACGCCGGAGTGTCAAAGGCGGTGCTGACGTCCCAACAGCACTTCGCGGAGGACGGCGCCATCGCGCTGCGTGCCTCCATCGACGAGTCCGTCACCGACGTCACCCGGTCCGCCACGTTGTTCAGTGCCGGGCAGCCGGTCTCCAGCGACGCCGTCCTCGACAAGCTCGGCAACACCTACCAGAAGTGGGTGGGCACCGCCGTCGTCGAGATCCGCAGCAACAAGCTGGTCGCGGCCCGCGGTGAGACCGTCCCGCTGACCTCCGTGGACACCTCCGCACTCGGCGGCGCGGACGGACTGGCCCCGCGCATGGTCCGGCTGAAGAACGGCGAGGTGCGTCTGCTGTCCTTCGGGCTGCTGACCTGGCCGGGCAAGCCGCAGCTGCTGCTGGTGACCTCCAGCAACCTGAAGTTCCCCGGTATCAGCCTCGGAGATTTCCGCTCCATCGCCGTGGTCGACCGCGACGGCGCGATCCTCAGCAGCGACGGCATCCCCGAACCCGAGCAGGCGCGCAACAGCATCGACCGCAAGGACATCACGGACTCCCGCAAGCAGCTCAAGGACTTCGCCCAAACGACGGCCCGCAAGGCGCAGCAGGATCCGCGCAGCAGCAAGGAGCCCGGCATCGGGGGCTACCAGGGCGTCAGTGGCAGCCTGCTCGGCGGAAAGCTCCTCAGCGACCGGTCCGTCGCCGGATACGCCACGCTGACCTCACCCCAGCCCGGCGAGGTCAGCACCGCTTCCGGGCTCGGCCTCTCCGTGGTCGCCATGGTCAAGGTGCCCGAGGACCCCACCCGCACCCATTCCTCGGTCTTCGGTCTGCTGGCGGCCGGCGCCCTGCTCATCGTCGGCGCACTGGCCGTCGCGGTGCTGCTGGGCACCGTGCAACGCCCGCTCATCCGGCTGTTCCTGGAGTCCCGCCGGCTCACCCGGGGCGACCTGACCCGGCCCGTCACCGTCCCGGGCTACGGCGAGGCGCACCGCATCGGCAACACCCTGGAGCAGCTGCGCCGGCAGCTGGTCAGCGAGTCCGACGAAGCCTCAGGCCCGGCGCCGCGTCCGCGCGGACTGCGCAGGGTGGGCACCCGGGCCCTGCTGGTGGTGAGCGCCAGCCTGCTGCTGGCCTGGTGCGCACCGCTGATGCTGCTGCTCAACCGCGCGGACAGCACGGCCGTCGTACCCCAGCAGCTCGTCAGCGACCAGCGCGAGCGCACCCAGACGCTCAGCGACCGGGTGCGTCGCGCGCTCAACGAGGGTGACGCCGACCTCCAGTCGGTCGCCTCGCTGGTCGGCAACCGGACCCCCGAGGCCATGGGCGAGGTGCTGGAACGCACCATCAACGAGAACCAGCGCTACCGTTCGCTCTACATCGTCGACTCCTCCGGTGAGGTCCTGGCCCGGAAGGGCAAGGACCCCCGGGTGATCAAGTCCAAGCGGGCTTCCGGCACCGCGCTCCGGCTGCTGGGCCATGGCGGCAAGGAGCCCGTCGTCGTGGGCGACGCGGCGATCCCGGGCCGCAAGGGCAGTTATCTGGTGGGCGAGTTCCGCGTCGAGTTCCTCAACGCCCTGCTGAACCGGCCGGGCATGGGCGTGGTCCGGCTCGTGGACGACCACAGCAAGATCATCGCCGGCAACACGGGCTTCCTCGCCTTCCAGTCGCTGCCCGACGACAACCTGAAGGACCTCGTCTCGGCCAGCGCCCAGCGGCTCGGCAAGAAGGCACGGCCCAACGGCGTGCTCTACCACGCGCACGGCGTGCGGATCGCCGCCGCCGCGCCGTTCGCCGGCAGCGGCTCCGCCCAGAAGCTCGGCTGGAGCGTGGTCAGCTGGCAGCCCGCCAGCCGGCTCGCCATCCCCGGCTACGAGTCCCAGAACCGCACCATCCTCGCCGGGCTGCTCGGCGCCACCGCGGCCGTCGCCTGTCTGGGCTGGCTGCACATCGTGGTGGCCCGGCCCCTGCGTGCGCTGGCCGACG
This sequence comes from Streptomyces sp. SAS_270, assembly GCF_052543295.1. Lineage (NCBI taxonomy): Bacteria > Bacillati > Actinomycetota > Actinomycetes > Kitasatosporales > Streptomycetaceae > Streptomyces > Streptomyces sp. SAS_270. Next base: position 40,912 of record NZ_JBMNDS010000010.1, on the reverse strand, counting down.
GAGCCGAGGCGCTCGCCGGGGGAGACCGCAAGACCGTGCTCTTCCCGCAGCACCACGACGAGGTCGGTGCCGTCACCCGCTCCCTGGAACTCATCCGGCAGCAGCTGCAGGACCAACGCAGGCAGCAGCCCCGCCGCACCCCGCCCCGGCAGCCCGCGCCGCAGCAGTACACAAGGAACTGATCACCCGTGCTCTTCCTCTACACCGTGCTGCTGGTCTGCTGCGCGATCCTGCTCATAGCGGGCATCGTGGAGCAGCGCCGGCACTTCACCAACCTGGACCACATACCCACCCGGGTACTGGTCAACGGGATCCGAGGCAAGTCCTCCATCACCCGGCTGTGCGCGGGCGCCCTGCGCGGCGGTGACCTGGTCACCGTCGCCAAGACGACCGGCACCGCGGCCCGGTTCATCCACCCGGACGCCACCGAGGAGCCGGTCTACCGCAAGTTCGGCATCGCCAACGTGGTCGAGCAGATCGGCATCGTGCGGCGGGCCGCCGCGTACCAGCCGGACGCGCTCGTCATCGAGTGCATGGCCGTCATGCCGGCCCTCCAGGAGATCAACCAGTCCAAGCTGATCCGCTCCACGATCGGCGTGTTGTGCAACGTCCGTGAGGACCACCTCGCCGAGATGGGCCCCACCCTGGACGACGTGGCACGCTCGCTGTGCCGCTCGATGCCGGAGGACGGCATCTGCGTCACCGCCGAGAAGGATCGTTTCGACATCCTCCAGGAGGAGGCGGACTCCCGGAACTGCCAGCTGATCTACGCCGACCCGGAGACGGTCAGCGACGAGGAGCTGCGCGGTTTCAGCTGGTTCACCTTCAAGGAGAACGTGGCCATCGCGCTGACCGTCGCCGAACTGCTCGGCGTCGACCGTGAGACGGCCTTGACGGGCATGTACGAGGCTCCGCCGGACCCCGGTGTCCTCTCCGTCGAGCGCTATCTGACGCCCGAGGGGAAGAAGCTGCGCTTCGCCAACGTCTTCGCGGCCAACGACCCCGAGTCGACGCTGATGAACATCAACCAGCTGCTCGACCTCGGCGCCGTCCACCGCCCGCTCAACGTGGTCATCAACTGCCGCCCCGACCGCGTCGAGCGCAACGGGCAGATGGGCGAGATCATCCCCGAGCTCGACCCCGAGCACGTCTTCGTCATCGGCCACCCGGCCAAGTCCGCCATCGACGCCATCCCCGCGGAGTTCCGCTCGCGCGCCGTCGACCTCGGCGGCGACAAGCGTGACCCGGAGGAGTTCATGGCCCTGCTGCTGCAGCAGCTCGGCCCGGACTCCTCACTGGTCGCGATCGGCAACATCCACGGCCAGGGCGAGATCCTGCTCGAGCACCTCGCCGAACTCCCGCCGGACGACAGCGCCGAGGAGCCCGTGGCCGAGGCGTCGACCGACCGTGCGGGGGCGGCGCCCACCGTGGTCGAGCACGTAGAGACCGTGCAGCTGTACGCGCCCCGCATCGACCCGTACCAGGGCTACCCGCAGGCGTACGAGTCGCGCTACACCCAGCAGCCGTACGTCCCGCAGATCCCCGTACAGCGCGATGCCGCACACCAGGACCGGGCGAGCCAGGCGGGGCACGGGCAGCCGTACCCGAACGACCCGTGGCCGCAGCCGCAGCCGTACTACGGCGAGCAGCCTGCCCCCGTCGCGCCGCAGGCGCGCCCGGACACCGGCCCCCCGGCCGGACAGGACCACCCCCGCGGGCTGTTCGAACCCCGCGTACCTCCCCAGCCTTCCGACGACGACAGCCAGCAGTGGCACAGCCCAGGAGAACAGCGTTGATCCCCTCCGTCCTCACCCCCGAGATCGCCGCGATCGGCATCGGCCTGGGTCTGATGTTCTCGCTGATGTGCTACCTGACGACCAACCTGTCGCCGGGCGGCATGATCACGCCGGGCTGGCTGGCGCTCACCCTGATCGAGGACCTGCAGCGGGCCGCACTGGTGCTCGGGGTGACCGTGCTGACCTACGTCACCACACTGCTGCTGCAGCGTTTCGTGATCCTCTACGGGAAGCGGCTGTTCGCGACCGTGGTGCTCAGCGGCGTGCTCATCCAGGCCACCGTGATCATCGTGCTGCAGATGGAGTTCCCGCTGCTGTACGCCAACCAGACGCTCGGCTTCATCGTCCCGGGCCTGATCGGCTATCAGCTGGTGCGTCAGCCCAAGGGCGCGACGCTGCTGTCCACCGGAGCGGTCACCCTCGCCACCTATGTGGTCCTGACCGCCGGAATCCTCCTGGGCGCTCTGCCGTCCGCCTGAACTTGCCTGTACTCGACGCAATCCTGGAGCCCTCATCATGGCGAAGCGCAAAGGCCGCCCCGTCGTCCACGCCGCGACGGTCGTGGCGCTGCTCGCGAGCAGCGCCTACTTCACCTACGAACTGCGCAAGGACGAGCAGGCGAAGGTCCCGGCCACCCAGTCGGTCACCGACAACGCCCAGCAGGGTTCGGGCAAGGCGACCGGCAAGGAGACCTGGGAGCGGCTGAACAACCCGGCGCGCTCGGTGCTGCGCGACGGCAAGGGCGCGGTCATCGCCACCTACACGGACGGAGCCCGCACCGCCACGCTCAAGGGCCCCACCCGGACCTTCACCGAACCGTCCAACACCAGCACCAAGGTGGTCACCAACGACTGGGTGCGCCTCCTGCCGGAGCCCTGGACCAAGGGCGCCGAGAAGCAGCAGTGGTACAAGGACTGGTTCAAGCAGTACAACGGCAGCGAAGAGGACGACATCTTCGCGTTCGCCTTCCAGTACACGCCGGGCGCGCCGGTCAAGAAGGACGACCAGGGGGTCCAGTACGAGGGCCACGCGTTCTACGGGCCCCTCAAGTCCGACGGCGTGGACCGGTACGAACAGACCGACTTCTACGACTACCTGGGCATCCCGTACACCTTCCGGGACGGCACCACGAAGCAGCCGAGCTCCGACCGCCTGCGCTCCGTGGACTGCTCCGGCTACCTGCGTCTGGTCTACGGCTACCGTGCCCGCTACCCCCTGCGGTCCGGCAACGAGTCCGGCGACGGGCTGCCGCGCACGGCCGACGCCATGGCCCGCTCCAAGACCGGTGTCGACATCATCAAGCTCCAGGGCCCCAGCCCCTGGTACGTCCGGCCGACGAACATCGATGTCCTCCAGCCCGGAGATCTGCTGTTCTTCAAGATGGACCACCGCACCGGCAACCACATGGACCACTCCGCGATCTACCTGGGCCCGGACACCGAGGGCCACAAGGTCTTCGTCTCCAGCCGCAAGGAGCAGAACGGGCCCACGATCGGCGACCAGGGCGGTGTCTCGCGGCTCGACGGCAACGGCTTCTACGCCGGGCTGTTCCGCACTGCCAAGCGCCTTTGAGCGGTGTCCGGCCTCGCCCCCAGTTCTTCGTGGGCGAGGCCGTCACCCGCGTGGGGGCTGGCCGTCGCGACGGCTCCGCCCCCACTTAGAGTGAAGCGGTGAACGGCGACTGGCTCCTCCGCGGACGCGACGGCAGGCTCAGCGTGTACCTGCTGTCGGAGGCCGCCGTGCTCTGCCGGGCGGAGCACGGCCCCGGCGGCTCCTGGGACCCGCCGCGCACCATCGGCGGCGCCCAGCGCCTGCACCCCGTCCTGGCCGTCGGCCAGGGCGCCGACGGCTATGCCCATCTGGTCTCCTGGCGCCCCACCGTCACCGGCGAGTCCGGCCTCGTCCACTCCACACACTTCCGGCCACGGCTCGCCGCCCTCGACTGGACCCCGATCGGCCACCCCGACAAGAAGGGCGACCGGACGGGCATTCCCGCCGTCGCCGTCGACGCCGAGGGCCGCGCCCACGTCTTCGTGCGCAACAAGAGCGGCGGCGTCAGCATGGTCGCCCAGAAGGAGAAGGGCGGCTGGGATCCCTGGCGCGACCTCAAGGGGCGTGACGTACAGGGGGAGTTGGCCGCCGTGACCGGCGAGTCCGGTTGTGTCGAGCTGTACGCGGCCACCGGCGACGGGATGCTGTACTGGCGCCAGCAGAAGCCGGGCGAACAGCCGGTGCTGGAGGAGGAGTTGGGGGCGTCGGTACGGCCCGGCACGCTGCGTGCGCTCGCGACGTCCCCGGAGCGCACCACCCTCTTCTACACCGACGGCACGGGCGATCTCCGCGCCTGGCGTCCCGGTGGCGAGCCCGTCGTCCTGCTTGCCGGTGCCGGGCCGGGGCCCGTGAGCGCCGTTCGCTGTGAACTCGACGGCCACGACTGCACGTTGCTCGCCCAGCGGTCCGCCAGTGGGCGGGTCGCCTTCGCGGCGTATCCGACCGAGGGTGAGTCGGCGGGCGCGTGGTGGACCGAGTCGGGTCCTCAACTCCCGGCTGACGCCCGGGTGTCGCTCGCCTCGGACGAGGACGGCCGCGTGGTCGCGGCGAGCCTGGCCCCGGGGACCGGTGCCCTGCTCCTGACCCGCCGCAAGAACGAGCCGGGGCTGGCCCTGGAGGCCTGGCACCCGGTGTGAGGGCAGTACGTTTCTCGCCCCTCCGCCCCTGCCCTTCCCGTTGTCCTGGGGGCTGCGCCCCCTCTCCCCCCGCTTCGGCCTGAACGGCCTCGTCCTCAAACGCCGGACGGGCTGGAAATAGCCCCTCCGGCGTTTGAGGAGCGGGGGTCCTGGGGCGGAGGGGGCGAAGAAGGCTTCTGGTCGGGCGGAAACGCCGGGTGCCCCGCACGCCTACCTGGCGTACAGGGCACCCGACCATCACAGCGAAGCGTTACGCCGGCACGCTGGCCACGCCCGTCTCCAGGAACCGCTTCCCGGTGACCCGCTCGGAGACGCCCTCGCGGTCGAGGTAGGGAGTGATCCCACCGAGGTGGAAGGGCCAGCCCGCGCCCGTGATCAGGCAGAGGTCGATGTCCTGCGCCTCGGCGACGACACCCTCGTCGAGCATGAGCCCGATCTCCTGCGCGACGGCGTCCAGGACGCGGTCGCGGACCTGCTCCTCGTCGAGGACGGTGTCGCCCTGCTTGAGGAGTGCGGCGACCTCGGGGTCGAGCTCCGGCTTCCCGCTGTCGTACACGTAGAAGCCGCGCTTGCCCGCCTTGACGACGGCCGCGAGGTTCGGGGAGACCGTGAAGCGGTCCGGGAAGGCCCGGTTCAGGGTCTCGGAGACGTGCAGACCGATGGCCGGACCGACCAGTTCGAGGAGGACCAGCGGCGACATCGGCAGACCCAGCGGCTCGACCGCCTTCTCGGCGACCTCGACCGGCGTGCCCTCGTCGATGACGTTCTGGATCTCGCCCATGAAGCGGGTGAGGATGCGGTTGACGACGAACGCCGGGGCGTCCTTCACCAGCACCGCGGTCTTCTTCAGCTTCTTGGCGACACCGAACGCCGTGGCCAGCGCGGCGTCGTCGGTCGCCTCACCGCGGACGATCTCCAGAAGGGGGAGGATCGCGACCGGGTTGAAGAAGTGGAAGCCCACGACCCGCTCGGGGTTCTTCAGCTTCGACGCCATCTCGGTCACCGACAGCGAGGAGGTGTTGGTGGCGAGGATCGCGTGCGCCGGGGCGACCGCCTCGACCTCCGCGAACACCTGCTGCTTGACGCCGATCTCCTCGAAGACGGCCTCGATGATGAAGTCGGCGTCGGAGAAGCCCTCGGCCTTGTCCAGCACACCGGAGACCAGCGCCTTGAGGCGGTTGGCCTTGTCCTGGTTGACGCGGCCCTTGCCGAGCAGCTTGTCGATCTCGGCGTGGACGTAGCCCACACCCTTGTCGACGCGCTCCTGGTCGATGTCGGTCAGCACGACCGGCACCTCCAGGCGGCGCAGGAAGAGCAGCGCGAGCTGCGAGGCCATCAGGCCCGCACCCACGACACCGACCTTGGTGACCGGACGCGCGAGCGACTTGTCCGGCGCACCCGCGGGACGCTTGCCGCGCTTCTGGACGAGGTTGAACGCGTAGATGCCCGCGCGCAGTTCGCCACCCATGATCAGGTCGGCGAGCGCCTTGTCCTCGGCGTCGTAGCCCTGCTGGAGGTCGCCGTTCTTGGCCGCGGCGATGATGTCCAGCGCGCGGTAGGCGGCGGGAGCCGCACCGTGCACCTTGCTGTCGGCGATGAACCGGCCGCGCGCGACGGCCTGGTCCCAGGCCTCGCCGCGGTCGATGACCGGGCGCTCGACCTCGACGTCGCCCTTCAGCACCTGGGCGGTCCAGATCAGCGACTGCTCCAGGAAGTCCGCACCCTCGAACAGGGCGTCGGCGATCCCGAGGTCGAAGACCTGCTGACCCTTCAGCTGCTTGTTCTGGTTGAGCGAGTTCTCGATGATCACCGAGACGGCCTTGTCGGCGCCGATCAGGTTCGGCAGGATCGTGCAGCCGCCCCAGCCGGGGACCAGACCGAGGAAGACCTCGGGCAGCGAGAACGCCGGGAGCGCCTTGGAGACCGTGCGGTACTTGCAGTGCAGGCCGACCTCGACGCCGCCGCCCATGGCCGCACCGTTGTAGTACGCGAAGGTCGGGACCGCGAGGGCGGAGAGGCGCTTGAAGACCTCGTGGCCGCCCTTGCCGATGGCGAGCGCGTCGTCGTGCTTCTTCAGGAGCTCTACGCCCTTGAGGTCCGCGCCGACGGCGAAGATGAACGGCTTGCCGGTGACGCCGATACCGACGATCTCGCCGGCCGACGCCTCCTTCTCGACCTGGTCGATGGCGGCGTTGAGGTTCGCCAGCGACTGCGGGCCGAAGGTGGTCGGCTTGGTGTGGTCGAAGCCGTTGTCCAGCGTGATGAGCGCGAAGCGCCCGGCGCCGAACGGCAGGTCCAGGTGGCGTACGTTCGCCGCGGTGACGACCTCGCCGGGGAACAGCTCGGCCGCGCCCTTCAGGAGTTCAGCGGTGCTCACTTGTCGCCTCCGGCGTCCTTGTGGTGCGGGTTCTCCCAGATCACCGTGGCGCCCATGCCGAAGCCGACGCACATGGTGGTGAGGCCGTAACGGACCGCCGGCTGCTCCTCGAACTGGCGGGCCAGCTGCGTCATCAGACGGACGCCGGAGGAGGCGAGCGGGTGGCCGTAGGCGATCGCGCCGCCGTACTGGTTGACGCGCGCGTCGTCGTCGGCGATGCCGTAGTGCTCAAGGAACGCGAGCACCTGGACGGCGAAGGCCTCGTTGATCTCGAAGAGGTTGATGTCCTCGATCGAGAGGCCCGCCTTGGCGAGGGCCTTCTCGGTGGCCGGGATCGGGCCGTAGCCCATGACCTCCGGCTCGACGCCCGCGAAGGCGTACGAGACCAGGCGCATCTTCACCGGCAGGTTGTTCTCGCGGGCGAAGTCCTCGGAGGCGAGGATCGAGGCGGTGGCGCCGTCGTTCAGACCGGCCGCGTTACCGGCGGTGACCCGGCCGTGGACGCGGAAGGGGGTCTTGAGGTTGGAGAGGTTCTCCAGCGTGGTGCCGGGGCGCATCGGCTCGTCGGCGGTGACCAGGCCCCAGCCCGTCTCACCGACCTCCGCGTTGGTGTTGCGCACCGAGACCGGCACCAGGTCCTGCTGGATCTTGCCGTTGGCGTACGCCTTGGCGGCCTTCTCCTGCGAGCGCACGGCGTACTCGTCGGCGCGCTGCTTGGTGATCGTCGGGTAGCGGTCGTGCAGGTTCTCGGCGGTCATGCCCATGAACAGGGCGGACTCGTCGACCAGCTTCTCGCTGACGAAGCGCGGGTTCGGGTCCACGCCCTCGCCCATCGGGTGGCGGCCCATGTGCTCGACACCACCGGCGATGACGGCGTCGTACGCACCGAAGGCGATGGAGCCCGCGGTGGCGGTGACGGCGGTCAGCGCGCCCGCGCACATGCGGTCGATGGAGTAGCCGGGAACCGACTGGGGGAGACCGGCGAGGATTCCGGCCGTGCGGCCCAGCGTCAGGCCCTGGTCACCGATCTGCGTGGTCGCGGCGATGGCGACCTCGTCGATCTTCTTGGGGTCCAGGCCGGGGTTGCGGCGCAGCAGCTCCCGGATGGCCTTCACGACGAGGTCGTCGGCGCGGGTCTCGTGGTAGATGCCCTTCGGGCCCGCCTTGCCGAACGGGGTGCGGACGCCGTCGACGAAGACGACGTCCCTGACGGTACGAGGCACGATGGCTCTCCTCCAGATGCGGGATGGCACTGCTGCGCGGCGCACACGCCTGAGCGCGCGCTCACCTCACCATGCTACTTACGAGTAACCATGCTGCACAGTCCCGGAGGCGGGAGCGGCGAAGGTCACACCCGCGGAGGTGCCGTGGAGCCCCTCGGGGTGAGGACGGGGGTGGACGCCAGATGCGATCCGGGCCCCTCGCCGGTGATCACCCCGAACAGCGTCCGCGCCACGTCCGCGCCGAATCCGTGCACGTCATGGCTCATCGCGGAGAGCGTCGGATGGGTCAGCCGGCACAGCTGGGAGTCGTCCCAGGCGAGCAGCGAGACATCGCCGGGCACGCTCAGCCCCATCTCGGAGGCGACCGACAATCCGGCGACGGCCATGATGTCGTTGTCGTACACGATCGCGGTGGGACGGTCCGGGGGAGCGGCGGCCAGCAGCGACCGGGTGGCCCGCGCGCCCGCCTCCCCGGAGTAGTCGGTGGCGACCTGCCAGGCCCCGTCGAGGTCGAGGGCCCGCGCCGCCTCGTCGAAGGCGGCGGCACGGATCGTGGTGTGGCCGAGCGCCGCCGCACCGCCGACCCGGGCGATCCGCCGGTGCCCGAGCGCGCCGAGATAGCGCACGGCCTCGGTCACGGCGGTGGCGTCGTCCGTCCACACGGTGGTGAGGCCGCCGGTCAGCGAGGGGTGCCCGACGGCCACGGCGGGCATGCCGAGCCGCTCGACGGCGGCCACCCGCGGGTCGTCCGCCCGGAAGTCGACCATGATCGACCCGCCGATCTGCCGCCCCTTCCACCAGGCGTCCTGCAGTCGGACCTCCTCCTCCAGGTTCCGCACCAGGCGCAGCAGCAGCGAGCAGGAGTGCTCCGTCAGCACGCCCTCCACACCGGAGATGAACTCCATGTAGAACGGTTCGAGCCCGAGCAGCTCGGCCGGCCGGCAGATCGCCAGCCCCACCACGTCCACCCGTCGGCTGGACAGCGACCGCGCCGTCAGGTTCGGCGCCCAGCCCAGCTCGCGGGCCGCGTCGAAGATCCGGTCGCGGGTGGCATCCGACAGCCCCGGTTTGTGGTTGAAGGCGAGCGACACCGCGCCCTTGGACACGCCGGCGCGCGCGGCGACGTCCTTGATGGTGACGCGAGCTGTCGTCATCGAGTGAACTCCACGCAGTACAGGGCCGATCGGGCGGTTTCCGCATCGGGAGTCTCCCAGCCGCGTACGGCGATGGTCACCTGTTCGCCGGGGAGCAGCGTGACGAGTCCGGTGTCGGCCGTGGCGGCGGGGTCGATCCGGTCGGCCTGCAGCAGCAGATCCCGTACGAGCGTGCGGGCCGTCACGGTCACCGCCCCCGGTGCGACGCTCACCTCGAACTCCGGTCGTGGGTAGGGGACTTCGCGGTCCGGTACGGGGAAGTGCAGTGCGCGCAGCCCGTCCGCGTCGGCCACCAGGAACTCCTTCGGCCCGGCGGGCTCCAGCTCCCGCGGTACCCGAACCTCGGCGACCGTGCGCGCGAGGGCCGACAGACTCAGGGTCGCCTCGCCCACGACCTCGCCCTCGACGGACATCCGGCGCAGCACCAGCGAACCCTGCCAGGCCTCGGCCGACTGGTTGACGGCGGCCAGCAACAGTCCGTCCGAACGGGCCTGCAGGGTCAGCAGCCTGTCCGCGTACAGCCGCTTCAGCTCGTGGTAGAGCGGCTTCTCGCGTCCGTCGCCGTCGATCGCCGCCCAGGACGTCACCGGCCAGCAGTCGTTGAGCTGCCAGACGATCGTGCCGGCGCAGCGGGGCCAGTGGGCGCGCCAGTGCTCGATTCCGGCCGCGACGGCCCGCGCCTGGTTGACCTGGGTGAGGTAGTGCCACCGGTCGAAGTCCCCCTCCGGCAGTGGGAAATGCCGGGCGAGCCCGCGCTCCAGCTTCCCGTTCCCGTCGTCCGCCTTCTGGTGGTGCAGCATCCCGGGGGAGTCGGCGGCAAGCTCCTCACCGGGCAGCGCGCGCCGCAGCGTCGCGAAGGCGGGCGGCGCCTGCCAGCCGAACTCGGCCACGAACCGCGGGACTTCGAGCCGGTAGTCGGCGTAGTCCTCGCGGTTCCACACCTCCCACGAGTGGTGCGTGCCGCGCGCCGGATCGTTCGGGTGATGGTCCCAGGAACCGGACCACGGACTGCCGGGCGTGTACGGCCGCGTCGGGTCCGACTCCGCCACGACACGCGGCAGCAGCCCCAGGTAGTACCCCTCGCCCCACGAGTCCCCGGCCAGCCGCCGCTCCCAGTCCCAGTCCCTGAAGCCCCACAGGTTCTCGTTGTTGCCGTTCCACAGCACCAGCGAGGGATGCGGCATGAGCCGTACGACGTTCTCGCGGGCCTCGGCCTCCACCTCGCCGCGCAGCGGCTGTTCCTCGGGGTAGGCCGCGCAGGCGAACGGGAAGTCCTGCCACACCATCAGGCCCAGTTCGTCGCAGGCGTCGTAGAAGTCCTCGCTCTCGTAGATGCCGCCGCCCCAGACGCGGACCAGATCGACGCCCGCGCGGGCCGCCTGCGCGAGCCGGGTCCGGTACCGCTCCCGGGTGATCCGGGACGGGAAGACGTCGTCCGGGATCCAGTTGACGCCCCGCGCGAACAGCCGTACCCCGTTCACCACGAAGGTGAAGCCGCAGCCGTGCTCGTCGGGCGAGGTGTCCAGCTCGATGGTGCGGAAGCCGATGCGGCGCCGCCAGGAGTTGAGCGGCCCATGGGTGTCGAGGAGGGTCAACTCGATGTCGTACAGCGGCTGTTCGCCGTATCCGCGCGGCCACCACAGCTCGACGTCGGGCACGTCGAGACGTACGGTTCCGCTCGTGCCGTCGATCACCGCGCTCACCCGCACCCCGCCGAGTCGGGCCTCGACGGTGAGTTCCGCCTCGATTCGGGTCCGTTCGACCTCGACGGACAGGTCGACCCGGCCCGTCGAGCCCTGCACGGTCACCACGGGCCGTACCCGGGCGATCCGCGCCGTCGACCAGCGCTCCAGTCGGGCCGGCCGCCAGATTCCGGCCGTCACCAGGGTCGGTCCCCAGTCCCAGCCGAAGGAGCAGGCCATCTTGCGCAGGTACTGGAAGGGCTCGGGATAGGCGTTGGGCCGCTCACCGAGGCGGTCGCGCACGGCCTCGGCGGCGGTGTAGGCGGAGGTGAAGCGCACGGAGAGCGGGCCGCTCATGCCGGTGATGTCGAAGCGGTGGGAGCGGTGCATGTTCCGGACACGGCCCAGGAGTTGGCCGTCGAGCCGGATCTCGGCGGCGGTGTCCAGGCCGTCGAAGACGAGGTCGGTCTGCTCGTGACCCGAGGAGAGGGGCAGCTCGAAGTCGTACGTCCAGTCCCGCCGGCCCACCCACGCGACCTCGGTCTCGGCCTGCCCGAGAAGGGGGTCCGGGATGACTCCGGCGGCCAGCAGATCGGTGTGCACACAGCCCGGCACCGCGGCGGGAAGCGCGCTTCCCTCGTGCCGCAGAGTCCATCCCTCGGTGAGCGGTGTGGCATCCAGCATGCGCGCTCCCTAAACCGGTCCAGCCCCTGAACTCCCAGCGCTGGATGACATTTTTGCATCGTTGGCGGAATAGAGACTTTACCGGTTCAGTAACGACTGCCAGAGTGCCGAATCAGCCAACCCACTCGTGCTCGTCCGTCACAGAACGGAGCTGGTGCACATGAACAGCCGCAGGATTCTCGCCGGATCGGTGGTCGCCCTCGCCCTCATGGCCTCGGGGTGCACCGGCACCGGAGGCTCGACGAAGGGCGCGGACGCCAAGGCGCCGGTCGACCCGGCCAAGGTGAACGGAACCATCACGGTCCTCACCCAGCGGACCGACCTCGTGCAGGACGGCACGATGAAGAAGTACGCCGCCGAGTTCAACAAGACGTATCCGAAGGTCAAGGTCAAGTTCCAGGCCCTCACGAACTATGAGGCCGAGGTCAAGATCCGGATGAACACCGAGAACTACGGTGACGTCCTGCTGATCCCGGGCGTGATCAAGAAGAGCGACTACCCGAAGTTCTTCGCCTCGCTCGGCACCGACACCGAGCGCAGCAAGAAGTACCGGTTCACCGACTTCACCACGGTCGGCGGCAAGGTCTACGGGCAGAGCCCGATCGGCGTGATGCCCGGCTTCGTCTACAACAAGAAGGTCTGGCAGCAGGCGGGGGCCGGCAAGTGGCCCACCACACCGGCCGAGTTCCTCGCCGACCTCAAGGCGATCAAGACGAAAACCGACGCGACGCCGTACTACACCAACTTCTCGGCCGGGTGGCCGCTGACCTCCTGGACGTTCGTCAACGGCTCGGTGCACTGCGACACGGGCGCCACCACAAAGATCGCCGAGGGTGACCCCTGGGCGAAGGGCGCCGATCTGCGCGTCGGTGACCAGCTGCTCTACGACACCGTGCACGACGGATACGTCGAGAAGGACCCGACGACCACCAACTGGGAGGCGTCCAAGGCCCGGTTGGCGAAGGGCGAGATTGCCACCGAGTGGCTCGGGACCTGGGCGATCATCCAGTTCCAGGACGCCGCCAAGAAGGCCGGCCTCGACCCGGACGACATCGGCTTCATGCCCTTCCCCGCCCAGGTCGACGGCAAGTTCTGCGCGACCGTCGGCCCCGACTACAACCTGGCCGTCAACGTCCACTCCCCGCACAAGGAGGCGGCCCGCGCCTGGATCGACTGGTTCACCGACAAGTCCGGCTACGACAAGGACAACCTGGCCATCTCCCCGCTCAAGGACGCGCCTCTGCCGACGGTCCTGAAGCCGTACGAGGACGCCGGGGTGAAGCTCATCGAACTCGACGACAGCGCGGGCGCGAAGGTCAAGCTGGTCGACACCGAGTCGGAGGTCGGCATCAACACCCCCGACTACCGCCAGAAGCTCGTCGACCTCGCCCGCGGCGCCGGAAAGGGCAGCCTCGACGACTTCTACGCCGATCTCAGCAAGCGCTGGACCGAGGCTCAGAAGAACGCGGGGTCCTGATGGCGGACACCACCCAGAAGGCGGCCTTCAAGGCCGCGGCGCCGGCCGCGGCCGGCGTCCGCCGTCCGCCCCCGGCTCCGCGCCGCGCCCGTCTGTGGCGCGGAGTCACGCCGTGGCTGTTCCTGATCGCCCCGCTCGCCCTGCTGATCGTCTTCACCTACGCGCCGATCGCCAACATGGTCGCGTACAGCTTCACCGACTGGGACGGGGTGAGCCCCGAACTGCACTACACGGGCACCGGGAACTACACCGAACTCTTCACCAGGGAGGACCTCTTCCAGGTCTTCTTCGTCAGCGGCTACTACCTCGTCGCCTCCGCGTTCCAGATCGCCGCAGCCCTCTACTTCGCGACCGTCCTCAGCTTCAACGTCCGCTTCCGGAACTTCTTCAAGGGCGTGCTCTTCTTCCCGTATCTGATCAACGGGGTCGCGATCGGTTTCGTGTTCCTCTACTTCTTCCAGGACGGCGGCACCCTCGACACGGTGCTCGGCCTGTTCGGCTACCACTCCGACCACGCCTGGCTCGGCACGTCGACGTCCGCGAACATCTCGCTCGCCGGGGTGTCGGTCTGGCGGTACATGGGCCTGAACTTCGTGCTCTTCCTGGGCGCGATCCAGTCCATCCCGGGGGAGTTGTACGAGGCCGCGGAACTGGACGGCGCGAACCGCTGGCACCAGTTCCGGTACATCATCGCGCCGGGCATCAAACCGGTGCTGAGCCTCACCGTGATCCTGTCGATCTCCGGCTCGCTGTCGGTCTTCGAGATCCCGTACATCATGACCGGCGGGGCCACCGGCACCGAGACCTTCGTGATCCAGACGGTGAAGCTCGCCTTCCAGTTCAACAAGACGGGGCTCGCCTCGGCCGCCGCCGTCGTGCTGCTGCTGATCATCCTCGCGGTGACCTGGCTGCAGCGGCGCCTCGTTCCCGACGACAGGGTGGATCTCGTATGACGCGCCGCGCGGTTGCCCGCACCTTCGTCTACCTGTCGCTGGTCGTCGCGGCCGTGGTCGTCCTGCTGCCGCTCGGCGCCGTCCTGCTGACCTCGCTCAAGTCCTCGCAGGAGATGTCGGACGACAGCGGGGCCCTCACCATGCCGAAGGACTTCCTGAACTTCGACAACTACGTGACGGCGTTCCAGGACGGCCGGATGCTCTCCGCGTTCGGGAACACGGCCGTCATCCTGCTGGTCGCCATCGCCGGAACCGTGCTCATCGGCTCGATGGCGGCGTACGCGATCGACCGCTTCACCTTCCGCTTCAAGAAGCTGGTGGTCGCGCTCTTCCTGGTCGCCGCGCTCGTCCCGGGCGTGACCACACAGGTGGCCACCTTCCAGATCGTCAACAGCTTCGGCATGTTCGACACGCTGTGGGCGCCGATCGCGCTCTACATGGGCACGGACATCGTGTCGATCTACATCTTCCTGCAGTTCGTCCGGTCCATCCCGATCTCCCTGGACGAGTCCGCACGCCTCGACGGCGCCAACGCCTTCACGATCTACCGGAAGATCATCTTCCCGCTGCTGCGGCCGGCGATCGCGACCGTCGTGATCGTGAAGGGGATCACCGTCTACAACGACTTCTACATCCCCTTCCTCTACATGCCGTCCGAGGATCTTGGCGTGATCTCGACGTCGTTGTTCCGCTTCCGCGGGCCGTTCGGCGCGCACTGGGAGACGATCTCGGCCGGGGCGGTGCTCGTCATCCTCCCGACCCTGATCGTCTTCCTGCTCCTGCAGCGCTTCATCTACAACGGCTTCATGCGGGGCGCGACCAAGTGAGCCCTCAGGCCGCAGGCGTCGCCAGAGCCGCCACCAGCACCGGCGTGACCTGCTCGACCTGCCAGGGCCGCGCTCCGTAACCGGCGAGCAGCGCCGCGACCGACTCGTCGTCCGGCGTGGCCGGCGGCTCCCAGCACACCCGGCGCACGGTGTCCGGGGTGATCAGGTTCTCCTGCGGCATGTTCAGCTGCTCGGCCAGCGCCGAGACGGCGGCGCGTGCCGCGGAGAGCCGGGCCGCAGCCACCGGGTCCTTGTCCGCCCAGGCGCGCGGCGGCGGAGGACCGGTCACCGGCTGGCCGGGCTGCGGCAGCTCGGCCTCCGGCAGTGCCTTCGCACGGTCCACGGCGGCCTGCCACTGCTCCAGCTGGCGCCGCCCCATGCGGTGCCCGAAGCCGTTCAGCTCGGCCAGGGCGTGCACGTTGGGCGGCAGGGACAGCGCGGCCTCGACGATCGCGGTGTCCCCGAGCACCTTGCCGGGTGAGATGTCCCGGCGCTGCGCGACCCGGTCCCGGGCCTCCCACAGCTCCCGGACGACCGCCATCTGCCTGCGGCGGCGCACCTTGTGCATGCCCGACGTACGGCGCCAGGGGTCCTTGCGCGGCGGCGCGGGCTCGGCTCCGGCGATGGCGTCGAACTCCTGCCGGGCCCACTCCAGCTTGCCCTGCCGGTCCAGCTCCTTCTCCAGGGCGTCCCGCAGGTCGACGAGCAGCTCCACGTCCAGAGCGGCATACCGCAGCCAGGGCTCGGGCAGCGGGCGCGTCGACCAGTCGACCGCGGAGTGCCCCTTCTCCAGTACGAAGCCGAGAACGCTCTCGACCATCGCGCCGAGGCCGACCCGGGGGAACCCGGCGAGGCGTCCGGCCAGCTCGGTGTCGAACAGGCGGGTGGGGATCATGCCTATCTCGCGCAGGCACGGCAGGTCCTGTGTGGCGGCGTGCAGCACCCACTCCACTCCGGAGATCGCCTCGCCGAGGCCCGACAGGTCGGGACAGGCGACGGGGTCGATCAGCGCGGAGCCCGCGCCCTCACGGCGCAACTGCACCAGATAGGCGCGCTGGCCGTATCGGTACCCGGACGCACGTTCGGCGTCCACGGCCACGGGGCCGCTGCCGGCGGCGAAGGCGGCGATCATCTCGGCGAGCGCGTCCTCGTCGGCGATGACGGGCGGAATGCCCTCGCGCGGTTCGAGCAAAGGGATCGGCGCCGATTCGACGTCGTCCGGAGGGCCGCCTCCGGTGGTTCGCAGTGGGCTGTCTGCTGCGGTCTCTTGGGCGTCGGTCACCTGTCAAGGGTATCTGTGTATGGACGACGCCCGCCGACGGAACGTTCCGTCGGCGGGCGTGGCAGGGTCGTAAACCAGTCAGGTCAGTGAAAGATCCGGTTCAGTGTTCGTTCGTTCGCCGGTTTCCCGGTTTGCCGGATTCCTGGTCGGGACGGCTTCTCGGTCGTTCGCGGTCAGTGGATGATTCCGGTGCGCAGGGCCACCGCCACCATCCCGGCGCGGTCGCCCGTGCCGAGCTTGCGGGCGATGCGGGCGAGGTGGCTCTTGACGGTCAGCGCGGACAGGCCCATCGAGACGCCGATGGCCTTGTTCGACTGGCCCTCGGCGACCAGGCGGAGCACCTCGACCTCGCGGCCGGAGAGCTCGCGGTAGCCACCCGGGTGGCTCGGGGAACCCGGGGGGCGGCGGTGCATTCGGGCGGCGGCCGAGCCGATGGGCGCGGCGCCGGGGCGGGTGGGGAGCCCGACGTTGGTGCGGGTGCCGGTGACGACGTAGCCCTTGACGCCGCCCGCGAGGGCGTTGCGTACGGCGCCGATGTCGTCGGCGGCGGAGAGGGCCAGGCCGTTGGGCCAGCCCGCGGCTCGGGTTTCGGAGAGGAGCGTCAGGCCGGATCCGTCGGGGAGGTGGACGTCGGCGACGCAGATGTCGCGGGGGTTGCCGATGCGGGGACGAGCCTCCGCGACGGACGAGGCCTCGATGACGTCGCGTACACCGAGGGCCCACAGGTGGCGGGTCACGGTGGAGCGGACGCGGGGGTCGGCCACGACCACCATGGCGGTCGGCTTGTTCGGGCGGTAGGCGACCAGGCTTGCGGGCTGCTCGAGGAGAACGGACACCAGGCCTCCTGGGTGGGGGACGGGGCCGGCTTGTGGGGATGAAGCCGGGACGAACCGTGCTTTCAAGGTCACAGTCGTCTTCGGCACCAAACCCGTCCGCCTTTAGAGAATGATCACGATCTGGTGAGTAACAATCCGTGCAATTCGGACACGCGATCGATCATCCGAAGATCGAACCGAGTCGCTCCGCGCCAATCACCGTTCATACGCGGCCGAAAGTGGCCGTATCGACAAAGCCGCGACCGGCACCGACACACCCCGGCAACCCCTGGGCAAGACTCGTGCCGAGGACCTGAGCAAGGTCCTCGGCACGGGATCGGCATCGAACAGAAGGGAGTCGTCGGCGCTCAGCGCGACTGCGGCCCCCGGCGCTGCGGCAGCGTCACCACCGACGCGTCGCCCGCGCTCGCCGGCGGAAGCCCCGCGACCTGGCAGAGCAGATCGCACCACGCGGCAAGATGAGAGGCCGTGTCCGGGACCCCGCCCAGCCCCTCCCGCGGGGTCCAGGACGCCCGGATCTCGATCTGGGAGGCGGACGGACGCTCGGAGAGACCGCCGAAGTAGTGCGAACTCGCGCGCGTCACGGTGCCGCTCGGTTCGCCGTACGACAGACCGCGGGCCTGGAGCGCGCCGGTCAGCCACGACCAGCAGACGTCGGGCAGCAGCGGGTCGGCCGCCATCTCCGGCTCCAGCTCGGCGCGGACCAGCGTCACCAGACGGAAGGTGCCCTGCCAGGCATCGTGCCCCGCCGGGTCGTGCAGCAGCACGAGGCGGCCGTCGGCCAGGTCCTCGTCGTCGGCGACGACCGCCGCCTCCAACGCGTACGCGTACGGGGCCAGGCGCTGCGGCGGGCGCGTCGGGTCGATCTCGATCTCCGGTCGCAGCCGCGCGACCCTCAGCGCCTCGACGGCGGCCCGGAAGGGCGGCGGAGCCGTCTGCGTCGCATCCCGCTCTCCCTCCTTCGCGTCGTCCATTCCGCCAGCGCCGTCCGACAGTCGTCCCTGAGCCGCAGCCATGCGGGGAAGATTAAGGGGAACAGGGCCCGGTTGCAGCGACAGACATCCCCTTTTGGAGACCCGGTTCGGGCCGGACCCCGAACCGGGGGCGGCAGCGGACGTGCGAGACTTTCCGACGTGAGTGCCAACCGCCGCCCCGAGGGCCAGCCGCCGACAGCCACGTACGAGTCCGCCTTCCTCAAGGCGTGCAGGCGCGAGCCCGTGCCGCACACGCCCGTGTGGTTCATGCGGCAGGCCGGGCGCTCGCTGCCCGAGTACCTCAAGGTGCGCGAGGGCATCCCCATGCTGGAGTCCTGCACGCGGCCCGAGCTGGTCGCCGAGATCACCCTCCAGCCCGTACGCCGGCACCACGTCGACGCGGCGGTCTACTACAGCGACATCGTCGTCCCGCTGAAGGCCATCGGCGTCGACCTCGACATCAAGCCGGGCGTCGGCCCCGTCGTCCAGAACCCGATCCGCACCCGCGCCGACCTGGCCCAGCTGCGCGATCTGACCCCCGAGGACGTCTGGTACGTCACCGAGGCGATCAAGCTCCTGACGGACGAGCTCGGCGCGACGCCGCTCATCGGTTTCGCAGGCGCGCCTTTCACCCTCGCGAGCTACCTCGTCGAGGGCGGCCCGTCCAAGAACCACGAGCACACCAAGGCGCTCATGTACGGCGACCCGCAGCTGTGGGCCGACCTGCTCGACCGTCTCGCCGAGATCACCTCCGCCTTCCTGAAGGTGCAGATCGAGGCGGGCGCCAGTGCCGTCCAGCTCTTCGACTCCTGGGTCGGCGCCCTGGCGCCGGCCGACTACCGCCGCTCGGTGATGCCCGCCTCCACGAAGGTCTTCGAGGCCGTCGCCGGGTACGGCGTCCCGCGCATTCACTTCGGTGTCGGCACCGGCGAGCTGCTCGGCCTCATGGGCGAGGCGGGCGCGGACGTGGTGGGCGTCGACTGGCGCGTCCCGCTCGACGAGGCCGCCCGCCGCGTCGGCCCCGGCAAGGCGCTCCAGGGCAACCTGGACCCGGCCGTCCTGTACTCCACGACCGAGGCCGTGGAGACCAAGACGCGCGAGGTGCTCGACGCGGCCGCCGGACTGGAGGGCCACATCTTCAACCTCGGCCACGGCGTCCTGCCGACCATGAACCCGGACGCGCTGACCCGGCTCGTGGAGTACGTGCACACGCAGACCGCCCGCTGACGCCTCACCTCACCAGGTGTGCCGCGCCTGCCTGCCCCACAGCAGCCGGCGCGGCTCGGGCGGGGGCGGTGTGCCGGGGCGCAACGGCCACGCCAGCAGCATGCCCACGAGGAAGCCGGCCACATGGGCCGCGTACGCCACCGTCCCGGCCGCGGAGACACCGGCGCCCGACGAGTACACCGCCTGCAGCACGAACCAGAAGCCCAGCACCAGCCATGCGGGCAGCCGCAGCGGCAGGAAGATCAGGAACGGGACCAGGACCCAGACCCGCGCCTTCGGATAGAGCACCAGATAGGCGCCGAGGACTCCGGCGATCGCCCCGGACGCGCCGATCAGCGGGTCCCCCGAGTCGTCGTTGAGCAGCGCGAAGCCGTACGCGGCCGCATAGCCGCAGACGACGTAGAACAACGTGAAGCGCACATGCCCGAGGCGGTCCTCGATGTTGTTGCCGAAGATCCACAGGAAGAGCATGTTGCCGAGCAGGTGCAGCCAGCTGCCGTGCAGGAACATCGCCGTCAGGACCGACAGCGGCGGCGACTTGTCGTAGCCCGGCGGGGCCGCGAGGCAGCCGGGCCCGCTCTGCGGATCCACCGCGACGTGACCCGTGGGCACTAGCCGCGGCATCCGATGGTGGATCAGCTCCTGCGGCACCGCGGCGTAGTGGTCCAGGAACGCCTGCAGATGGCAGAGCTGGGACAGGCCGCTCTCGCCGGTCACCGAACCCGCGACGCCGGGGGTGCGCAGGAAGACCAGGAAGTTGACGGCGATCAGCGCGTACGTCACATAGGGCGTACGGCGTGCCGGGTTCACGTCATGGACGGGGATGACCACGAGGAATCAGTTCCCCCGATGCGCCCCGTGAATCCGTGCCCCCCTACCCTCCGCGGCGGTGAACACGGCCGCGCCCGGCTGCGTATCTCTCCTCAACCGTCCGTGACGCGACGAAGACGCGACGCGAGGACAACGTGAGGAACAGGCGATGAACGACCGAGTTACTCCTCCGATGCACGCTCTGCCCGACGGTGAGGCGGAGATCGCCCTGGTGCTGCACCTGCCCTGGGAGGACGTCGCCGCGCTCGGCCAGGAGGCCGGCCGGCTCGCCGCCCGGATGCAGCGGCCCGTCACCCTCGACGAGGCCGTCAGCCACCGGCTGCGGTCGGCCCGGTCGGCCGCGCACGCGAAGCCCGCGGGGGCGCAGCCCGCTGCCGTCCCCCCGTCCGCGTCCGTGTCCTCGCTGCCGGGGCGGCCGCCTGCCGAGCAGGCCCGGCAGGCCATCGAACGGATCAACGGCACCACCGGGCAGCACGAGTCGGCGTGAGCCGGTGTGTTCACGCCTTTCGTGAACGCACCGCCCCCGCCGCCTTCCTCGCCGCCACCAGGACCGGGTCCCACACCGGTGAGAACGGCGGGGCGTAGCCCAGGTCCAGGGCCGTCATCTGCTCCACCGACATACCCGCCGTCAGCGCCACGGCGGCGATGTCGACGCGTTTGGCGGCGCCCTCACGGCCGACGATCTGCACGCCGAGCAACCGTCCGGTGCGGCGCTCGGCGAGCATCTTCACGGTCATGAGGGCGGCGTTCGGGTAGTAACCGGCGCGGCTCGTCGACTCGATGGTGACGGCCTCGAACTGGAGGCCCGCTCGGTGCGCGTCCTTCTCACGCAGTCCGGTGCGCGCGATCTCCAGCTCGCAGACCTTGCTGACCGCCGTGCCGACGACACCGGGGAACGTCGCGTACCCGCCGCCCACATTGCTGCCGATCACCTGGCCGTGCTTGTTGGCGTGCGTGCCCAGCGCGATGTGCCGCTCCCGCCCCGAGACCAGGTCGAGGACCTCGACGCAGTCGCCGCCCGCCCAGATGTCCTCGTGCCCGCGCACCCGCATCGCCAGGTCGGTGAGCAGTCCGCCGTGCTCGCCGAGCGGCAGCCCGGCGGCCTTGGCGAGCGCGGTCTCGGGGCGTACGCCGATACCGAGGACGACCACGTCCGCCGGGTACTCGGCGTCCTCGGTGGCGACCGCCCGGACCCGCCCGTCCTGCCCGGTCAGCAGCTTGGTGACCGCGGCGTCGTTGACCATGGTGATGCCCATGCCCTCCATGGCCTCGTGCACCAGACGCCCCATGTCCGGGTCGAGCGTGGACATCGGCTCCTTGCCGCGGTTGACGACCGTCACCTCGTAGCCGCGGTTGATGAGCGCCTCGGCCATCTCCACACCGATGTAGCCCGCGCCGACGACCACCGCGTGCCGGCCCTCCGTGGCGGCCAGCGTGTCAAGGAGCGCCTGGCCGTCGTCCAGGGTCTGCACCCCGTGCACACCGGGCGCGTCGACGCCGGGCAGCTCGGGGCGGATCGGGCGGGCACCGGTGGCGATCACGAGTTTGTCGTACGGCGTCCACTCCTCGGCCCCGGTCTCCAGGTTCCGGGAGCGGACGCGGGCGCCCGCCGCGTCGATCTCCACGACCTCCGTACGCATCCGCAGATCGATGTCCCGTTCCCGGTGCTCCTCGGGAGAGCGCGCGATGAGTTGGTCCCGCTCGGTGACGTCGCCGCCGACCCAGTACGGGATGCCGCACGCGGAGTACGACGTGAAGTGGCCCCGCTCGAACGCCACGATCTCCAGCTCGTCCGGGCCCCGCATCCGGCGCGCCTGCGACGCGGCGGACATGCCCGCCGCGTCGCCGCCGATGACGACCAGCCGCTCTTTCGTCCCGCCCGTTCCGCTGCTCATGCTCATGCGAACACGCTACGGGGGCAGGGCATTTCAGTCCTGTTCGCCACTCTCCGGCCGTACGGGAGGAGCGACCGGAAGCCCGGCGGTCGCCGGTGCCGCCGGGGCCGGGCGGCGCGGCAGACGGGGCCGCACGAGCCGCAGCCACACCAGGACGAGCAGCGCCAGGCCCGCCGCGAACGGGAGCACCGCGCCGACCGCCAGCGCGAGCCAGCGCAGCATGGTGACCAGCACATGCCAGCCGCCCGCGAGCGCGTCCACGAAGCCGGGGTCCTCGTCCTTCTTCTCGGCCTTCTTCACCGGCGTCTCGGACAGTGACAGGGTGATCGTCGCCAGGCTGGTGCGGTCCTTCAGGGACGCCTGCTGGGCGAGCAGCGCCTCCAGGTCGGACTCACGGGTGCTCAACTCGCCTTCCAGGGTGACCACATCGCTCAGCTTGGTCGCCTTGTCCATCAGCTCGCGGACCCGGGCCACGCTGGCGCGCTGCGACTTGATCCGGCTGTCCACGTCCACCACCTGGTCGGTGACGTCCTGCGCCTTGGCCGTACGTTCGAGGATCTTCCCGGTGCCCTCCAGGCCGGCGAGCACCTCGTCGTACTGGTCGGTGGGCACGCGCAGGACGACCCGGGTGCGTTCATGGCCCCCGTCGTCGCGGGTGGTCGTCTCGTTGCCGACGAATCCGCCCGCGTTCTCGGTGGTGGTGCGGGCGTCGTCCAGCGCCTTGGGCACGTCCTTGACCTGCACGGTCAGTGAGGCGGTGCGGATGATGTGGCTCGCGGTGACCTTGGGAGGGGCGGTCGCCTTCGCGCCCGCGGCCCCGCCCCGGCTGCTGTCCGCGGCGCCGTCGCCGTCCGCCTGTGCGGCGCCCGAGTCGGCCTTCGCCGCGCTCTGGGGGGCCGCCTTGTCGTCGGAACCGCTGCCGGAGTCCGCCGAGTCGCCCGCGCCGCAGCCCGCCACCGCGAGGGCGGCGGCGAGGAGGACACCGGCCAGGGCCCGGCCCTGTCGTACGGAGCGTCGTCGTGGGCGCGCTTGCGTCCGGACCGTCTGTGCCATGTGGGCCTACCCCCGGGGAGTCGTCGTGACTGACGCTCCTTCGACGCCCGGCCGGGCCGGGACGTTGGCGGGATCCGGTCCCGATGCGGTCACGGTCGGGACTCGGCGGGGCCACACGCCCCGGCGGGTGTGTCAGGGGGCTCTGAGACAGTGGAGCCATGCGCGCACACAGCACTCGTACGGGTAACGGACACGTCGTCGTCATCGGAGGGGGGATCGCGGGTCTGGCCGCCGCCCACCGCCTCCTGGAGCAGGGCGCGCGCGTGACCGTCCTGGAGGCGTCCGGCCGGCTCGGCGGCAAGTTGCTGCCCGGCGAGATCGCGGGCGCGCGGGTCGACCTGGGCGCCGAGTCGATGCTCGCGCGGCGCCCCGAGGCGGTGGGACTGGCCCGGGAAGTGGGCCTCACCGACCGCCTCCAGCCCCCTGCCACGGCGACGGCCTCGATCTGGACCCGCGGCGCCCTGCGGCCCATGCCCAAGGGCCACGTCATGGGTGTCCCCGGCACCGCCGCCGCGCTCTCCGGCGTCCTGTCCGCGGACGGACTGCACCGCATCGAGCGGGAGGCGGACCTGCCGCGCACCGAGGTCGGCGACGACGTGGCGGTGGGGGAGTACGTGGCGGCCCGCCTCGGCCGCGAGGTCGTCGACCGCCTCGTCGAGCCCCTCCTCGGCGGCGTCTACGCGGGCGACGCGTACCGCATCTCGATGCGCGCAGCCGTCCCCCAGCTCTTCGAGGCAGCCCGCACCCACGCCTCCCTCACGGAAGCGGTCCGCGCCATCCAGGCCCGCGCGGCCGCCGCCCAGCAGACCGGCCCGGTCTTCACGGGCATCGAGGGCGGCATCGGCCAACTCCCGCTCGCGGTCGCGGAGTCGGTGCGGGCGCGCGGCGGCGAGATCGTCCTGAACAGTCCGGTCCAGGGGCTGCGCTGCACTCCCGAGGGCTGGGAGGTGACGGTCGGCGACCGCCTGGTGGCGGCCGACGGCGTCGTCGTCGCCGTACCCGCCGCCCAGGCCGCCGCGCTGCTGCGGGCCGAGGTGCCCGCCGCGGCGGCGGAGCTGGGCTTGGTCGAGTACGCGTCCATGGCGCTCATCACGCTCGCCTACCGTCGCGCCGACACCGACCTCCCCGAAGGCAGTGGCTTCCTCGTGCCGCCGGTGGACGGGCACACGATCAAGGCGTCGACCTTCGCGAGCCGGAAGTGGGGCTGGATCGGCGCCGAGAACCCCGACCTGCTGGTGCTGCGGACCTCGGTGGGGCGCTACGGGGAGACCGAGGTCCTCGGCCGGGACGACGAGGACCTCGTGAACGTCTCGCGCCACGACCTGCGCGCGGCGGTCGGGCTGGCCGCCACCCCCGTCGCCTCCCGCGTCACCCGGTGGACCGACGGGCTGCCGCAGTACCCCGTCGGACACCACGCGCGCGTGGCCCGCATCCGCGAGCACGTCGGCAAGCTGCCGGGCCTCGCCGTGTGCGGCGCCGCCTACGACGGCGTCGGGATCCCGGCGTGCATCGCGAGCGCGAACGCCGCCGTGGACCAGCTGCGCGGTGACCGCGGCGCACTGGACGCCCTCGTCGCGAACCCGGTGCAGAGTCTGCACGGCGGCGCGGGAGAATAGCCCCATGAGTGACGACGCCCCCACCACCGAGTCCGGCAGGGTCCCCAACAAGGGCAAGCTGGCCAAGGACCTCAACGAGGTCATCCGCTACACGCTGTGGTCCGTCTTCAAGCTGCGCGACGTGCTGCCGGAGGACCGCGCGGGCTACGCCGACGAGGTCCAGGACCTGTTCGACCAGCTCGCCGCGAAGGACGTGACGGTCCGCGGCACGTACGACGTGTCGGGGCTGCGCGCCGACGCCGACCTCATGATCTGGTGGCACGCCGAGACCGCCGACCAGCTCCAGGAGGCGTACAACCTCTTCCGCCGCACGAAGCTGGGCCGCGCCCTGGAGCCGGTCTGGTCGAACATGGCGCTGCACCGCCCCGCCGAGTTCAACCGCTCGCACATCCCGGCGTTCCTCGCCGACGAGACGCCGCGCAACTACATCAGCGTCTACCCGTTCGTGCGCTCCTACGACTGGTACCTGCTGCCCGACGAGGACCGTCGCCGCATGCTCGCCGACCACGGCAAGATGGCCCGCGGCTACCCGGACGTGCGCGCCAACACGGTCGCCTCGTTCTCGCTCGGCGACTACGAGTGGCTCCTCGCGTTCGAGGCCGACGAGCTGTACCGCATCGTCGACCTCATGCGCCACCTGCGCGCCTCCGAGGCCCGCATGCATGTCCGCGAAGAGGTCCCGTTCTACACGGGGCGCCGCAAGGACATCGCCGAGCTGGTCGCCGGGCTCGCCTGACCGGCGCCTGATCAGCGGGTGGGCCGGGCGGCCTTGTCCGAGGCGCTGTCCGGCGCCGCGGACTTGGCTGCCGCCGGCTTCGGCTCCTCGTGCGGTGCGCAGTCGGCGCTCCGCACCGGGAGCCTGCCCTCCAGGACGTATGCGTCCAGGTAGCCGTTGACGCACCGGTTGGGCCCGCCGCCGATGCCGTGCGTGCCGGCGCCGTTCTCGGTGACCAGGACCGAGCCGGACAGCCGCCGCTGCAGCTCGACCGCGCCGTCGTAGGGCGTCGCCGCGTCCCGCTCGGCGGCCAGGATCAGGGTGGGCGGCAGGGCGCCAGGAAGCGTCCGTACGTCGAGCGGCTGCTGCCGGGGCACCGGCCAGTACGCGCACGGCAGGTTCATCCAGGCGTTGCCCCACGTCTCGAACGGTGCGCTGCGGGCGAGCCGCGTGTTGTCGCGGTCCCAGGTGCGCCAGTCGGTCGGCCAGGGCGCGTCGTTGCACTCGACGGCCGTGTAGACCGCGGTGCCGTTCTCCTGCTCGACGGCCGCCTCCGGGTGCGGCTCGGCCTGCTGGATCAGCGGCTTCGGGTCACCCTTCAGATACGCCGAGAGGGCCAGCGCGCGCTGCGGCCAGTAGTCGTCGTAGTACCCGGCCTGCAGGAACGCGCCCTGCAACTGCCCCGGGCCGACCTTGCCGCCCGCGGGCTCGGCGGCGAGCTGGGCCCGCGCCTTGTCGTAGCTGTGCAGGACCGCTTCGGGCGTGGTGCCGAGGCCGTACACCTTGTCGTGCCGGGCGATCCAGGTGCGGAAGTCCGCCCAGCGGGTCTCGAACGCGGCCGACTGGTCGAGGTTGTTCTGGTACCAGATCTGCTCGGGGTCCGGGTTCACCGCCGAGTCGAAGACCATGCGGCGTACGTGCGAAGGGAAGAGGGTGGCGTAGAGGGCACCGAAGTAGGTGCCGTAGGACGCGCCCATGAAGGTCAGCCGCCGCTCGCCGAGCGCGGCGCGCAGCACGTCCAGGTCGCGGGCGTTGTTCAGCGACGAGTAGTACCGCACCGCGCGGCCCGAGCGCCGGACACAACCGCGCGCGTACGCCTTCGCCTCGGCGATCCGCTCCTTCTTGTACGACTCCGAGGGGAACGTCGGCGCCGGCGAGGGCCCCTTCACGAAGTGCTTCGGGTCCTGGCAGGAGAGGGGCGCCGAGCGGCCGACGCCGCGCGGGGCGTAGCCGACGAGGTCGTACGCCGCCGCGATGCGCTTCCACTCGGGAAGGAAGCCGATCAGCGGGAAGTACATGCCGGAGGCGCCGGGTCCGCCGGGGTTGTAGACGAAGGCGCCCTGCCGGGGCACCTTCCGCTTGGAGTTGTGCGGGTCGCGGCCGGTGGCCCGGACACGGCTGACGGTCAGTTTGATCTGCTTGCCGTCGGGGTGCGCGTAGTCGAGGGGCACGGTGACGGTGCCGCACTGGAGCTTGCCCGGCACGTCCTGCTTCTTGGCGCACGTTCCGAAGCGGATCCCGGCGGTCGCGGCGCGCGCGGCGGCCACGGCGGTGCCGAGCGTCTCGGGGGAGCCCGTGGAGTCCGGCCAGGCGGGCCGGCCGTCCGCGGGGGCGGCGACGAGGGCGGTCAGGAGCAGGGCTCCGGCGGTTCCATGGAGGACGGCAGCTCTCATCGCAGATCCCTTCGGCGCGCGGCAGCGACAAAAAGGATGTTTCGTTTGACGGTTGGCGAAGTAAAGCACCGGCCCCCGGTGTCGGGTCCAATGACCCCGATGCGCCCCCTCGCGCGCCGGTCAGCCGGTCAGCCGTGCCGCTCGCGGCCCTGCGGCCCGTGCTGCCGGTCGCGGTGCGCGAAGGCCGCCCGCAGCTCCGGCTCGCCGATCGCGCGGACGCCGCGCACGGCCACCGAGGTGAGGTACGTACGGTCGTCGCCGCTGCCGTCGGGGCGCCGGGCGAGCGTGCCGAGCAGCTGCTGCCCGGCCGGAGAGGCCCAGCGCGTGTAGGGGTGCACCTCGATACGGGCGATGGCGAGACAGCTCAGCGTGAGGATCAGCGGGAGCGCGAACCAGAGGGCGACCGGTACCTCGTCGGCGGTGGTCTGCGACGGCAGCAGCAGCGCCACGGTGCCCAGCGCGAGGACGGCCGCCGAGGCCGCCTGGACCTGGCGGACGGCGCCCGCGACGGTGGTGCGCGCCCCGTCGGGCACGGCGAGGCCCGCGGCGACGAGACGGTCGGCGAGTGTACGTACGCAGTCGGCGGCCGCCGCGGTGGCCCGTACCGGCGCTATCCGCGACTGGCCCTCCGGGCCGATGGCCCCTATGACCGAACGCTCCATGTCGTCGCGCCCGCGCGGGTCCACCACGGTCGCCCAGCCGGTGTGCGCGAGCAGCAGCCGGCGCTGCCGGGCCATCGACACCAGGGTCAGCTCGGCGACCCGGGCCGGACCACCGGACAGGAACGCGGCCTCGTACAGCGTGAGATCGTGCCCGCGCACGCCGTCCGCATCGGCGGCGGCGCGTACGGCGGCCAGGCACAGCCGCGTGCACGAGACACCGGCTGCGGCCCAGGCCAGGAGCAGAAGAAGGACCCAGAACATGGCGTGTTTGTATGCGACCGAAACGGGGGAGCGCCATGCCTTGTTCACGATATGGACGGAGTGTTGTGAGTATGTGACGTTCCGGTTGGCCCTCGCGTCGCGGCCCAGGAGTCCTAGGAGGCCTCGCCCTGCCCGGGCGGTGGGCTGGACTCGGCCGGCGGCAGCGTGTAGCTCGGCTCCGGCGACGGGCTCACGGGGACGGGTGTCCGGGGTGAGGTCTGGGGGCCGGGCGGGGCGGGCGAGTTGGTGAGCGGCGGCGGGCTCGCGGTGGCCGCGTCCCGGGCGAGCGCGTCGAAGTCGACGTTCCCGGTGGCCTCCAGGACCTTGATGTGGTCGAGGACGGTGGTGTTCGCGTCGTCGGCGAGGTCGCGGACCAGCGAGTTGCGGGTGTTCGCGCGGACGAGGGCGACGACGGAGAAGACCTTGCCGTGTGCCTTGCGCAAGATGTTGGCGAACTGGACGTCGAAGTCCTGGCCGTGCGCCGCGCCGAGCGTCGCGAGCCACTGACGCTGCTGCGGGTTGGGCTGGTTGGGCAGGTCCAGGCCGAGCCGGGCCGCCACGTTGCGGACCCTGGCGTCCAGGAACATGTGCCCCTCGACGAGGTGCTGTCCGGCGGTCCGTACGGCCTGTGTGGTGCCGCGTTCCTCGGCCTCCTGCCCCGCGGGCAGCTCCCACAGCCCGGCCAGCCGGACCTTGGTGATGAACTCCCGGTCCAGCCCGGACAGCGGCCCGAACTTCGTCGACACGGTCTGCGCGTTCAGGGTGTCCAGGCCGGTGCCGGAGCGGTCCGCGTACGACCAGATCGGAAAGACCAGGGCGATGAGGGTCGCCGTGAGACCGGTGATGATGAGCCCGGTCCCGCTGATCAGTCCGGTTCGGTTGATGGATCGCATGGTGCCTCCTGTTGCGGCACCGCACGCTAGTGCGCTTCGGGTGCGGCTTGGCATATTACCGAGGGTCCTACGCCAACTGCCGTACGAGCCGGGAGGGTCGGGAGGGCGGTAACGGGCGCCCGGATGCGGTACCGGTGAGGAGGGATGAATCATCAGATACAGTCGCAAAGTGAATGCGGTGCCTGTGGGGACCGGGGCATCTTGTTAACCGCAGCACATCAGGGCGTTTAAGCCCGTCCGGCGTTCGAGGACGAGCGCGTCAGCGCGATTCAACCCCTCAGTGCCGCAGCAACACGCGCCGCGTGACCCGGGCCAGCCGCGCCGCGGGCCGCTGGGACCGCGGTGCCGGCCCCGACCGCTCCAGCCACCACTCCCGCAGCGCCCGCCGCGCATCCGCGTCCTGCGGCCGCCCCGCGAGCAGCAGATGCTCCGCGAAGTCCAGCGCGTCGCGCCGGTACCCCCCACCCATCGGATGCCCCTGGGCGTACGCGAGGAACGCGGGCCGGTAGTCCGACGCGAGGATCTCCGGCAGCTCCGGAGCCACCTTCGCCACGATGTCCGCGCGCTTGGCGGCAAGCGCCCGCGCCTGCACGCCGAGGCGTACCCGGTCGAACCCCTCCGGCACCGGCGTCCCGGCGACCAGTGCGGAGAGCAGCGCGGCCTGAGCGAGGGCGACCCGCTGCCGGGCGGGCACGGTGTCGGAGGCCGATGCGTCGCCGGCACTCCCGGATCCCCCGGTGTCCCCCGCGCCCCCAGCGCCATCGGGAGAGGAGGAGGCGGCTTCCTGTCCCCCCGTCGCCCTCACCAGCGTCTCCCGAATGGCGTCCACCTCGCGCTCCAGCTCCCCGGCCTCCGGGAAGTTGTCGTCCCGCTCCAGCAGAACGCCCGGCGGGGTCACCCGGGACGCGAGGTCCGCGAGGATGTCGAGGACCGGCCGGGGCACGGGGTGGGCGTGGCTGTCGTGCCAGACGCCGTCGCGCTCGAAACCGCCGGCCACGTGGACGTAGGCGATGGCCTCGACGGGCAGTTCGTCGAGGGCCTTGGCGGGGTCCTCGCCGCGGTTGACGTGGTTGGTGTGCAGGTTGGCGACATCGATCAGCAGCCGTACGCCGGTGCGGTCGACCAGGTCGTACAGGAACTGCCCCTCGGTCATCTCCTCGCCGGGCCAGGAGATCAGCGCGGCGATGTTCTCCACGGCGAGCGGCACCGGCAGCGCCGCCTGGGCGATGCGGACGTTCTCGCACAGGACGTCCAGGGCGTCCCGGGTGCGCGGCACGGGCAGCAGGTGTCCCGCCTCCAGCAACGGCGACGCGGTGAGAGGGCCACCGGCCCGCACGAACGCGATGTGCTCCGTGACGAGCGGCGAGCCGAGCGCCTCGGCGCGCTCGGCCAGCGCCGTGAGCCGTGCCTCGTCGGGGCGGTCGGCGCCGCCGAGGCCGAGCGAGACGCCGTGCGGGACGACCGTGACACCGCGCTCCCGCAGTCGCAGCAGCGACTCGGGGAGATGTCCGGGGCACAGGTTCTCCGCCACGGCCTCGACCCAGTCGATGCCGGGCATGCGCTCCACGGCGTCGGCGATCTCCGGCCGCCACCCGATCCCGGTCCCCAGTCGCCCCGCCCGCCCGAGTAGCCCGGTCCGCTCCAGCCGCGTCATGCTCGTCATGGCCCCTCCTCCGTCACTGCTGCCCTACCGACCCTGCGTGTCGTCTCCTCACGACGGACCTGTGTTCCGGCGTGACGGAGTCATGGCCCCGGCAGCCGGGGCCGAACCCAGGGGAGCGGACGTTCAGAGCAACATTTGAGGTTTCAGCCCAGGGGCCACTTGTCCGGATCGCGGCCCAGCAGTCGTAGCGACTCGTGCAGCGGGTCCGCGCCCGCCGGTACGTCCAGCACCGGCGCGAAGGCGAATCCCTCGCCGCGTCCCGCCGGGTCCGTGGGCACGAACCGGGCGACGGCGAGCGCCGCGCGAAGGACGTGGTCCGGCAGGTCGAGCCCTGCGCCGAGACAGGCCGCGACGTCCCAGGAGTGCACCACGTAGTCGACGAAGTGAAAGCTGACGGCGAGCCGCCCGGGGAACCCGCCGCCGAGTTCCGGCAGTGCGAACTCCCGCTCCGTGACGCCCGGTTCGTCGAAGGCGGCGAGCACGGTCGTCGCCGCCGCCCGATACGTCGGCCCGGGCGCGGTCATGTCCGCCGGCTCCTGCCAGTACGCCATCCGGTGCCCTGCCCCGCGCGCGGCCGCCGCGAATCCGTGGTGCTGCGCGGCCATGTGCGCCACCAGTTCGCGCAGCGTCCACCCCGTGCAGGGGGTGTCCCGCTCCCAGTCCGCGTCCCGCGCCAGAGCGACGAGCCGTAACGACTCGTGCACGGCGATCCGGTCGAGGGTGACGAAGTCCCGTTCGGTGGCGCCCGGTTGGGCCGCTCCCGACGAGGTGATGTCCGATGGGGTGATGTCCATGGACCGAGCATAAAACTAAGCGAACGGTCGTGCTACTTGTTTGGGAGGATCAATCGACGTCGAGGCCGACATCCGTACGCATCAGGGGACTTCGGGCACCCAGGAGGGATCCGTTGCCGCTGCCCGCAGCCGGGACGCGATCGCGACGCGGGCCCTGCGGTACGCGGTGGTCTCGTCGTGCAGGACGGAGACGGCGTTGGCGGTCTCCATCAACGCGATGAGCTCGAAGGCGAGTTGGGGTGCGTCCGTACCGGGCAGCAGGTCGCCGGCGGCACGGGCGTCCTCGACGGTGCGCTCCACATGGGCGGTCCAGTCCCGCTGGGCGCGGGCGACGGCGTCGTGCACGGGGCCGGAACGGGCGTCGAACTCGGCGATCACCTCGTAGAAGAAGCAGCCGCCCGGGAAGACGCGGCCCTCGGAGTACTCCAGCCACAGGTCGCACAGCCGCCACACCCGGGCGACCCCGGCCGGGGTCTGTGCCGTCGGCCGGACCACCCGCTCCAGGTAGATGCGGGACGCCTCCCGCACCGTCGCCAACTGCAGTTCCTGCTTGGAGCCGAAGAGGGCGAAGACGCCGCTCTTGCTGAGGTTCAGTTCGGTGGCCAGCCGCCCCACCGACAACGCCTCAAGTCCTTCGACCGAGGCGATGGCGACGGTACGGCCCAGGACCGACTGCCGCGTACGGTTGCCGCGTTCGACCCTGCCGTCCAGCCGGGTCCCGGCCATCGTGACCTCCACAGATCCACAGATCCACAGTTCCGCGTGTCCGGACATCCGGTCCGGGAGCATCCGTCAAGCCTAGCCTTCGCGGCCCGCGTGACCGGTGCCGCTCAGCGGCGGTTGCCCCAGGCCGCGCTCTGCTGTCGGCGAGCAGCCGAAGTGTGGTGGGGGCGAGGCCGATCACCTCGGCCTCGGCGGAGCGGACGGTCACGGACTCGTCGAAGTCCGGCACGATCGGCGACATCTCATGCCTGCTGTGGTGAGGACGGCTGTCTGCCCTGCGGAGCGGCCTGCTCGCCCCGATGTGCGGCGGCCGGGAGCGGCGTCTCGGTGCCGGCCGCGCGGCATGGACGTCAGTGGCGCAGTGCCGGATGGTCCGCGACGACCGTGCAGGAACCCGGCGCGATCTCCGTGAAGCCCGCGTCGCGGACCAACGGCAGGCCGCCGGAGGTGAGTTCGGGCCAGCGGGCGGGGTCGGCGGTGCGCACGGCGAGGGGGAAGCCGGCCTCGCGCCAGGCCCTGCGCTCCTCGTCCGAGAGCTCCCACCAGGCCAGTTGGGCGCCGTGGCCCGTCTGGGCCATCGTCTTGCCCGCCGACATGTCGAGTTCGGGGTTCAGCCACAGCACCGGCGCCGTCGCGTCGGCAGCCACGGGAGGCTCGGGGTCCTCGAGGTCGGTGCCGGAGACCTGGAGCCGGGCCAGGTCCTTGGGCCAGCCGTCCAGCGGGACGGGTGGGAAGACCCGTACCTCCGCGGACTTGCCCGCGACCGTGATGCCGGGCAGCGCCTCGGCCCGCCGCCACTCGGCGCCGCGCGCCCGCCGGACGACCTTCCGGATCCGGGCGTCCTGCCAGTCCCGCATCGCCGGTGCCCATGCGCCGTCCCCGAGCGAGCGCTCGTCGCTCAGAATCGTGAGGACGGCGCGGGCAGCCGTCTCCAGCGCGTCGGTACGGGCCGGGGGAGCATCCCGCTCGATGCGCACGACCAGAGGCAGTACGAACTGGGGTGCCTCGTCGCGCGCCGTGCGCTCGGAGCGGAAGGGGCTGTCGGAGTTGTCGGAGCCCTCGGTGGGAACGGCCGCATCGCTGATCACGTCCTCCAGTCTGCCAGGGGAGGATTCGTTCTTCCGCGCACGGTCGTAGGGACGAGAGGATGCGGTGCATGCGAGGGGATCTGCGGCTGGAGGGCGTCGGCCGCCGCTACGGGCTACGCGGCCCCTGGGTGCTGCGCGGAGTCGACCTCACGCTCACCCCCGGCACGCTGACCCGCATCGAGGGCGCCAACGGCACGGGAAAATCAACCCTGTTGCGGCTTCTGGCCGGGATCGACGCGCCCACCGAAGGCCGGATCGGCGGGCGCCCGCGCACGGCGTACGTCCCGGAGCGGTTCCCGGCGGCGCTCCCCTTCACCGCCTCCGGCTACCTCACCCACCTCGGTGCCGTCCAGGGGCTCTCCCGTCCGGCCGCCGCCCGTGCGGCCGACGAGTGGCTGGAGCGCTTCGGCGCCGCCGCCTACGCCCGCACACCCCTGTCCGAGCTCTCCAAGGGCAGCAGCCAGAAGGTCGCCGTCGCCCAGGCCCTGCTCGCGCAGCCGGAACTCCTCGTCCTCGACGAGGCCTGGACCGGCCTCGACACCGCCGCCCGCGCGGAACTCGAACGCGTCGTCGCGGAGCGCACGGCCGCCGGTGCCGCCGTCGTCTTCGTCGACCACGACCCGCGCCGCCTGGCGGGGGCACCCGACGCGACGTACGCCGTCGTCGAGGGCGCGCTCCGACTCCGTACGACGCCCGGGGCCGGACCGGTCGGCGCGCCGGACGCGCCGCACGTCGTCGTCGAGGTCGAGGGCCCGCTCGGGAGCGAACCGCCCGCCGACGCGGGGAAGTTCGCCACGGCCGTCGACGAGTCCGCGCCGGGCACCTACCGGCTGACCGTCCCGGGGACCCACTCGGACGTCGTGCTCCGCGCGCTGCTGGGCGCGCACCCGCCATGGCACGTGGTGAGCGTGCGCCAGGTCCCCGCGGACACCATCGCCGCCGCGGACGACGTAAAGCCCCTCGAAGCCGAAAGCCGCCGATGACCGCCCTCTTCCGCTATCAGGCCGACCTCCTCCTGCGCTCCCAGCGCTGGCTGCCTCCCTTCATCCTGTACGCCGCGTTCCTCGCCATCGGTGTGCAGGGCGGGCAGCCGGTGCTCGACTCGCTCGGCTACGCTGCCGCCGCCGTGCTCCCCGTGGCCGCCTGGCTCGTCCGTATCTGCGCCACCAACGAGCCGCCCGCTGCCCGGAGTTGTGTAGGGGCGGCGGCCGGTCCCGGACGGGCGCACCTCGCCTGTCTGCTCGTCGCGCTGTCGGCGTCCGCACTCATCGGCACGGCGTCGACCCTGGTCGTCACGGTGATCAGCGACCCGAGGAGCACCGACCACCAGACGCGGCTGCCCGTGTTCGAGGCGGGCGCCGCGGGGCTTCTGGCCGTGCTCGCGTGCGCCCTGCTCGGCACGGCGGTCGGCGCCCTCACGACCTGGCCGCTGCTGAACTCGCCCGGCCGCGCGATCCCCGCCATGCTGCTCGCCGTACTGCTGGGCCTGGTGGTGACGGGCTCGCCCGCCCAGGCGGCGATCACCGGCCTGATCACCGGCTCGCAGGAGGGCAGGGTGCCCGTGCCGCTTCTGCCGCTGGCCGCTGCCGCACTCCTGGCGGCCGCCGCGACCGCCGCGGCCTGCGCACTCACCACCCGCAGATCGCCCTGACCGGCCGCTGCTCAGCCCGAGCAGGCCGTGCGCTGCGCCTCCTGCCACTCACAGACGGGGCACAACGTGACGCCCTTGTGGGACTCCGGGTACTCGGTCGGCTTCCGGCACAGCACGCACTCGGCGAACGGCGGCCCGTCCGCCGCGGGGCCCGGGGCCGCCGCGGGCTGCGGGGCCGCCGTCTCCGTACCGCAGTAATCGCTCATGCCCCCCAGGGTAGGGCGAGCCCCGCAGGAGTCAGCGGTGGCCGCCCGCCGCCCCGATCAGCTCGGACACCTTCACGAACCGGTAGCCCTTCCTGCGCAGCTCGGGAACGATCGTGCGCACCGCCCGCTCGGTCGCGGGAGCCGCGCTCCGCGTGCAGTGCATGACGACGACGGACCCCGGCCGCACCCCGTCAAGCACCTGCTGGGCCACCGCATCCGCATCCGTCGCGAACGCGTCCCCGCTCACCACGTCCCACTGCACGGCGGTGACCCCGACCGCGCTCAGCGCGCGCAGCGCCCGCTGGTCGTAGCACCCGCCGGGGAAGCGGAAGTACGGCATCGCATCGGGCACTCCCGCCTTCTTGAAGGCGGCGTACGCCCGCTCCACGTCGGTCCGCATCCGGTTGGCGGGGACGGTCGGCAGGCCGTAGCAGTCCTTGGTGAAGGCGTAGTGGCTGTAGGAGTGGTTGGCGACCTCGAAGAGCGGGTCCCGCCCGATGGCCCTGGCCTCCTGCGGATACTCGTCGGCCCACCGCCCCGTCATGAACACCGTGGCCGGCACCTTCAGCCCGCGCAGGGTCGCGATGAGCCGCGGATTGTCGAAGTGTTCTCCGGCCGCGGCCCGCGACCCCTGATCCGCGGTCATGTCCGCGTCGAAGGTCAGCGCGACGGCCTTGCCCGCCGCGCGCGAGCCGTTCGTCCGGGGGCTGCTCGTGCGCGGGCCGTTCTTGAAGACCGGGGTCAGGCCGGCGGGACCGGGGGCGAGGGTCGGGGGCGCGGGGGATTTCGAGGCCGCGGCAGTGGGCGCCGGGCGGGTGGGGTGCTGGGCGGCCGGGGCGCCGCAGGCGGTAAGCGCGGTCCCGAGGGCCCCCAGGGCGCAGGCGGCGGCGACACGGCGTACAAGAATGATCACCGGATGAAGGTATCCAGACAAATGTGACTAATCGCCCGTCGTGGGTGTGCGTCGGGTGAATCCGGGGCCGAAGTCACCCGCCCAGCGTCCCGGCGCCGCCCGGTACCTCTCGGCGAGGTCGCCCCTCAGGCGTTCCGCAGCATCCGCCGGCTCTCCTCCACGTCGAAGTCCGCCTTCGGGTACTGCGGGTCCAGCGCCTCCAGGTGCTCCAGGAGGAGCGTGCTGATCGCCCAGTTGCGGTACCACTTGCGGTCGGCGGGGACCAG
Organism: Streptomyces sp. SAS_270; assembly: GCF_052543295.1. Taxonomy (NCBI): domain Bacteria; kingdom Bacillati; phylum Actinomycetota; class Actinomycetes; order Kitasatosporales; family Streptomycetaceae; genus Streptomyces; species Streptomyces sp. SAS_270. The sequence goes on along the minus strand of NZ_JBMNDS010000010.1, from coordinate 4,830 downwards.
GTACCAGGGGGCTTGTGGGGTGGAGCAGCGGGCGAGCGCGATCTCGTACGCCTCCTGGTAGGCGGGCCACAGGGCGCGGTCCTCGATGTCCCCGGTGCTGAACTTCCAGTGCTTGGCGGGGTTGTCGAGCCGTTTGAGCAGGCGGCGCCGCTGCTGTTCGTAGGAGATGTGGAGGAAGCACTTGACCACGGTGAAGCCGTCGTCGGTGAGGGCCTTCTCGAAGCGGTTGATCCGGCCGTAGCGGTTGCCGAGGTCCTTGTGCGGGACGAGTGCGCGGACGCGGGCGATCAGGACGTCCTCGTAGTGCGAACGGTCGAAGATGCCGATCTCGCCGGGCAGCGGCAGCGCCTTCTTGACGCGCCAGAGGAAGTCGTGCCGCAGTTCCTCGGGGGTCGGGGCCTTGAACGCCCGGATCCGGCAGCCGGAGGGGTTGAACAGACCGATGACGTGTCTGACCGTGCCGCCCTTGCCGCTGGTGTCCATGCCCTGCAGGATCAGCAGGATCCGGCGCTGGTCACCCGCCGTGCTGGCGGCCCACAGGCGCTCCTGGAGGTCGCCGAGGCGCTCGCCCGTGCGGGCGATGGCCTCCAGCCCGGCGACCTTGTCCCGGGGGCCGCCGGGGGTGGCGTCCGTGGGGTACGAGGAGAGGTCGACCGGCTTGCCGTCGGACGGCAGACGAAGCAGGTCGCCGAGCGCGGCGTGCGGCTCGCTCCTCCGGCCCCTCGTGTGCTTCTCGGCCTTGGCCACCGCGTACCCCTTCCGGCTCGCCGGGTGTGTCCCTCGATCCTGCGCCGGGGGCCGGGCGGCCGCTACCCGCCGGGGCGGACCGCACGCAAGCGCGCCCGCGGTGATGTCCGGGTCGTCCCTCCCGCGCGCCCGCCCTTACCCGTGCGCCACCACCGGATCGGGTTCCCACAGCGCGGTGCCCTGTCCGGCGACCACCGCGCCGATGCGGGCCAGTACCTCCGCCGCCGGCCGTGCGTCCAGGCGGCGGCCGTCGCGCAGCCGCAGGGCGACCTCGCCTGCCGAGGACTCCCGGGCGCCGATCACCGCCTGGTAGGGCACGAGCCGAGCGGCCCGGACGCGGGCGCCGAGGGTGCCCTGGTCCGGGGCGGCGAGCTCGGCGCGCAGCCCCTGGTCGCGGCAGCGCCGCAGCAGCCGTACGGCGTCGTCGCTCTCCGCGTCGGAGACCGGCAGGACCACCACCTGGGTGGGGGCGAGCCAGGCCGGGAAGGCACCGCCGTGCGCCTCGATGAGATGGGCGACGGCCCGCTCCAGGCTGCCGATCACGCTGCGGTGGACCATGACCGGGCGGTGCCGGGCGCCGTCGGCACCGATGTAGTGCAGATCGAACCGCTCGGGCTGGTGGAAGTCGACCTGCACGGTGGAGAGGGTCGACTCGCGTCCTGCCGGGTCGGCGATCTGCACGTCGATCTTGGGGCCGTAGAACGCCGCCTCGCCCTCGACGGCCTCGTACACCACCCCGGAGCGGTCGAGGACGTCCCGCAGCAGCGCGGCGGACCGGCGCCACAGTTCGGGGCCGGCGACGTACTTCCCGCCGGGGCCGGGCAGCGAGAGGCGGTAGCGGGCGGGTTCGATGCCGAGTGCGCCATAGGCGCGGCGGATCAGCTCCAGTGCGTCGTACGCCTCTTCGGCGACCTGGTCCAGGGTGCAGAAGATGTGCGCGTCGTTGAGCTGGATCGCGCGCACCCGGGTCAGACCGCCGAGGACGCCCGACATCTCGGAGCGGTACATGCCGCCCAACTCGGCCATGCGAAGCGGTAGTTCGCGGTAACTGTGGGAGCGAGCGCGGTAGATGAGCGCGTGGTGGGGACAGAGGCTGGGGCGCAGGACGACCTGCTCGCCGCCGAGATCCATGGGCGGGAACATGTCCTCGCTGTAGTGGGACCAGTGGCCGGAGATCTCGTACAGCTCGCGCTTGCCCAACACCGGTGAGTACACATGCCGGTAGCCCGCCCGGCGCTCGGCGTCGCGCACGTACTCCTCCAGCGCGTGCCGTACGGCCGCGCCGTCCGGCAGCCAGTACGGCAGGCCCGCGCCCATCAGCGGGTCGGTGTCGAACAGGTCCAGCTCGCGGCCGAGTCGGCGGTGGTCGTGCATGGCGGTCTCCTCGTTCGGGGGAGGGACGAGTGACCACACACGGCGAAGCCCCGGGGCACTCGCCCCGGGGCTTCGGACTCAAGACATCAGTCAGCGCGCCGGGACACTCTCCGGCGTCGTCGTGTTCACGGCGGCACGCTTCATGGTCGTGACGGTAGCAGGGGGTCTCACGGCAGGCACCGGAATTAATCTGCGCCTACCGGTATGCGCCGCACCCCGTCCAAGGAGGCACCGCCATGACAGCACCGCAGGACACCTCGCCCTCGTCCGCCGATCCCACGGACCCGGCCGCCGGCACCCCGGCCCTCGACGCCGCCGTCGCGGCCACGGCGGCCACGGACGGAATCGTCGCCCGTCTGCTGGAGGGGCTCGCCGAGCGGTTCGGCGGGCGGGCCTCCGTCGCTGCCGTGTTCGGTGAGCCGGTCACCCGCGAGGGGGTCACCGTGATCCCCGTCGCCAGGGCCGCCTTCGGCTTCGGCGGCGGCACCGCGCGCGAGGTGCGCCGGTTTGCGAGCGGCGAGGGCGGCGGGGGAGGGGGCGGCTGTGAGACCCGGCCGCTCGGTTTCATCGAACTCCGCGACGGCAGCGCCACCTACCACCGCATCCGCGACCCGTGGACCGACGTCGTCGCCCCCTTGGCGACGCTGCTTCTGGGCACCACCGCCCCCTTGCTGGCCCGCGCCCTCACCGCGCGGCGCGGGCGGAGCCACTGAGGACCCGCCAGGCGCGGGCGGGTCCTCCGGCGACCCGCCCGGCGCCGCTGGAACGGCTAACGGCGCCAGGGCCCCGTCACCGCGAACGTGGTCCCCGGCGTATAGCAGTTCACGTACATCGTCCTGCCGTCCGGCGAGAACGTGACGCCCGCGAACTCGCCCCATTCCGGGGCCTGCTGGGTGCCGATGTTCTGGGCGCCGCGCGCCATCGCGTACACCTCGCCGCGGCGCGTCACGCCGAAGACGTGCTGGGCGCCGTTGCCGTCCTCGCAGACCATGAGGCCGCCGCTGGGGGCGAGGCAGATGTTGTCCGGGGACTCGCCCGGGAGTTGTACGTCGGTGTCCGGACCGAAGACGATCACGAGGGTGAGACGGCGCGCCGACGGGTCGTAGCGCCAGATCTGGCCGTAGTGGTCGGCGGCCGAGCCATCGGCGCTGTGGGCGAAGGAGGAGACGAAGTACACGCACGAGCCGCCCCAGTAGCAGCCCTCCAGCTTCTGGGCGTGCGTGATGCCCTTCGGGCCGAAGTCCTGGAGCCGGACGGGTGTCCGGGCCGCCAGCGGGTCCGGTACGTCCACCCACTCGATGCCGTCGAAGGTCGCACCGGTCTCCTGGATCGAGGAGAGGTCCGGCACGCCGGGCACACGCATCGCCTGGAGTCTGCCTCCCGCGCGCAGTGAACCCACCCCGCCCTCGGGCCTGTTGGGCAGGAAGCGGTAGAAGAGGCCGAACGGCTTGAGGAACGCGTCCTCGGTCTCGTAGACGATGCCCCGCTTCGGATCGACGGCGATCGCCTCGTGCTGGAAGCGGCCCATCGCGGTCAGGGGGACCGCTCCGGTGCGGTGCGGGTCGACCGGGTCCACCTCGAAGATGAAGCCGTGGTCCTTGGTGTAGCCGTTGGTGCCCGCCCTGTCCTCGGTCTCCTCGCAGGTCAGCCAGGTGCCCCAAGGGGTGGGCCCGCCCGCGCAGTTGACCGCGGTACCGGCGATCGCGACCCGCTCCGACAGGACGTCGCCGTCGCGGTCGAGCGTGAATGCCGTGCAGCCGCCCTTGCCCATCGGGTCGTAGGTGAGGCCGTCGACGGTCGGAACGGCGAACTTCGCGGTGACGCGGTTCTCGTGGTTGCGCACGAGGTGCACCCGGCCGTGCCGGCCGGCGAAGGCGGACATGCCGTCGTGGTTGCTCGGGACGGGGCCTTCGCCGGAGCGCAACGGGTCGCCCTCGCGGGAGAGGACCCGGTAGCGGAAACCTTCCGGCAGGTCGAGGAGTCCGTTCGGGTCGGGGACCAGCGGGCCGTACCCGTGGTGCCCCAGGTCCTGCGCGGCGGCGGTGCCCGCGAAGAGATCGGTGAGGGATCCGGCGAAGGCGATCGAGACGCCCAGCGCCCCGGTGCGGGCGAGCAACTGACGGCGTGTCGCGGAGCTGCTGTTCTCTGGCACGGCGGGCGTGGCAGGCGTGAGGGACATGGGAGACCTTCCTGTTGGCGGACAGGACTGTGACCCAGCTGTGTGTATCACGCGTCAGGGGTCGCAGGAACCACGCGCGTAGCACGTGTCACCCGTCGGCCTCGGGCGGGACAGGCGTGTCGGCCTCGGGCAGGGCGGGCGTGTCGGCCTCGGGTCGCGGGGGTGTGACGGCCTCAGGCCCCGGGGGTGTGACGGCCGCGGGCGGCGCAGGTGTGGCGGGCGGCCCCTGCTGTGTCTGTGCGCGCTCCAGGAAGCGCAGCAGCTCCACCGGGAAGGGCAGGACGAGGGTGGAGTTCTTCTCGGCTGCGACCGCCACCACCGTCTGCAGCAGCCGCAGTTGCAGGGCCGCGGGCTGCTCGGCCATCACCTCGGCGGCCTCCGCGAGCTTCTTGGAGGCCTGGAGCTCGGCGTCGGCGTTGATGATCCGGGCGCGGCGTTCGCGGTCGGCCTCGGCCTGCCGTGCCATCGACCTCTTCATCGTCTCGGGCAGCGACACGTCCTTGATCTCGACGCGGTCGATCTGCACACCC